>JBAUOX010001133.1:0-4711 GCA_049579985.1 Isosphaeraceae bacterium
CGCCGCGAGGCTGACTCGGCCTTGAGGACGGGACACTCCTCGAAGAAGGTGCTGAACGCGTTGGCCAGGTCAAACAGGTAGTCCGTCAGGATGTTGGGCTTGAGCTCGGCGGCGGCCAGCTCGAGGACTTCCGGCAAGCGCAGGATGCGCACGCCCAGCCCGCGTTCGGCCGGGTGGTTAAGCACGAGCTCCGGCGGCTGCTTGCGGAGGGTGCGGGGATCGATCTCGCCCTTGCTAAAGATGCTCTGAATGCGCGCGTAGGCGTATTGCAGGTAGGTGGCCGTGTTGCCGTTCATGGCCAGCATCTTCTGCCAGTCGAAGACGTAGTCGCTGAGCCGGTTCTGGGAGAGGTCGGCATACTTGACGGCGCCCAGGCCAACGACCTCCGCCACCCTGGCCCGGGCTTCCTGGTCGAGGTCGGGGCTGTTCGCATCGACGACTTTGCGCGCTTCCGAGACGGCCTCGTCGAGCAGCGATTCCAGGCCGACGGCGTCGCCTTCCCGGGTCTTGAACGGCCTTCGGTCGGCGCCCAGGATCGTGCCGAAAGCGACGTGCTCGAGGTCGACCTGGCTGTACCCCCACCGCCGAGCGACCGCGAAGAGCTGCCTGAAATGGTCGCCCTGGCGGTGATCGACCACGTAGAGAATCTGCTGGGGATTCCAGGTCTCGGCCCGGTACTTGATGGTCGCCAGGTCGGTCGTGCCGTAATTGAAAGCGCCATCGCGCTTGCGGACGATGAATGGGGCAGGGGTCTCGGCGGTGAAGACGACGATCGCGCCCTCGCTTTCCTCGGCGATGCCTTTTGCCGAGACATCTTCGACGACCGCGGCCAGCATCGGATCGTAGAAGCTTTCGCCCAGCTCGACATCGAACCGCACGCCCAGCCGGTCGTAGATCTTCCGCAGCGCCTGCAGGCAGTGCGGCATGAACTGGTTCCAGAGTGCACGATTCTCCGCGTCTCCGGCATGCAGCTTGGCGGTCTCGGCCCGCGCGGCCACCTCGACGGACCGGTCGCCGGCCTTGATTCGATCCTGGGCCAGGCGGTACAGCCGGGCGAGCTCGGCCACGGGATCGGCGGCGAACGCGGCCTCATCCCTGGCGTTCTTCCAGCCCCAGAGGATCATCCCGAACTGCGATCCCCAGTCGCCCAGATGGTTGTCGCGGATCACATGATGGCCCAGGGCCTTGAAGATCCGGGCCAGGCTGTTGCCGATCACGGTCGAGCGGATATGCCCCACGTGCATGGGCTTGGCGACGTTGGGCGAGGAAAAGTCGATCACAACCGTTCGCGGCTGCGCGGCAGGCACGATACCGGGAAAACCGGCGCCGAGCAGACCGGCCAGGCTGCGCGCCATCCAGGCGTCGTGCAGCCGGACGTTCAGGAACCCAGGGCCGGCGATCTCGGGCGGGCCCGCCAGCGGTTCCAGATCAACGGCGTCAGCGACCTGGGAGGCCAGAACGCGGGGGTTGACTTTCAATGATTTGGCCAGGGCCATGCAGCCGTTGGCCTGGTAATCGCCAAACTTCGGGTCATTCGTCGCGCGGACGGCGGACTTGAAGGCGTCGGCATCGCCGCCTTCCGGAGTCACCGCGCCGAAAGCGGTTCGTAATCGCTCGAGAACATTCACGGCGAGCCCCATTCGAGCTTCGGAGGATCACCCCAGAGCTCCTCGAGCGCGTAATAGCTGCGGGATTCGCCGGAAAAAATGTGGACCACGAAATCGCCGTAGTCGATCAAGGTCCAGCGGCCTTCCTCCAATCCTTCCATGCCGAGCTTGTGCTCGCCGAGTTTCTTCATTTCGGCATCGATCTCGCTGGCGACGGCGTGGCTCAAGCGCCGGGAGTTCGCCGTGGCGATCACGAAGAAATCGAGCAGGGGGGTCGCCCGGCGGAGGTCGAGAAGCACGATGTCCCTGGCCCCGTTGTCATCCGCAATGCGGGCCGCGATCCGGGCATGTGCGAGCGCGAGGTTGACCCGCTCCGGGTCGCTCCGATCGATGGCTTGTGTAGGTATGTCATCTTGCGCGGTCTTGATAGATCGGCCGCGGATGGATTTTGACCGTACTGAAGTCTCCGAAACCGGGGCAGGCTGCTTCATCGGCGGGATGTTTTCAGTCATTCATCGTTTCCGAAAGGTCCAACGTCAGCCGGCGGGAAGATCGACACGTTTCCTGGTTCACGAACAATTCTCGTCCTGATGAAATCGACCTGTTAGACACTCCTGGGGCACTCGGGTTCGATCGGCCGAAACGCGAGTTTACCCGAACGATGCCCGTCCTGACCATCGCAAGAGCAAGTTGGCCCGGTGGCATGTTCCGCCGGAATTGTCGATTTTGGATTGCTTGGAGAGGCTTGCAAGTCGAGCATCGCGACACAAGAATATTGTTTAACCAAACTCTTTACCACAACCTCGGCATCGACCCCGCCACCACGGCCGCCGACCGCGGCGGCCGGCCGATGGCCCTGCTCGATGAGCGGGAGCCGATCCGCGAGCTGATCTGAGTCGAGCAAGGTCCCCAACGAAGGCCTATCCGAAGGCCGGATCCCCGAGACCCAGCTCAGCGCGCAGACGCTCGGGGACCCGGCCCTGCTCGGTCCATCCTCGCTCCCGGTAGTAGGCCGCGACCATCGTCTGCAGACGCGATCTTGACAGAAATGAGGCACCGGGCTGGGCAGGTGACTCGGTCAGGAGACGAGACGGCAGAGTGTCTTCGCCGGCGGTCCAGCCCGCGCGCTGATTGAGGCATTAGCCAGGATCCAGGTCCCCAGTCCCACACCGCCGACGAACCTGCGGAGGATCTCCGGGGCCAGAGCCTCCGATGACGAGGTTCCAGTCGCCGCATCGGCCCGGACGTAGCGTCCGTGGTAACCGGCCAGCACGTCGCCACCCTCCCGGCCCCCGGTGGAAAGTTCGGATCTCCGTCAGGCCGACGGGTCGATTTCAAGCACCCCCACGGGGACTCGAACCCCGGTCCCTTGGCTGAGAACCAAGTATCCTAGGCCGCTAGACGATGGGGGCATGCTTCGTCAATTTATCATAAACCACCCGTCTGGCGAGTCAAGCCTTCCAGGCATATTCAACCGACCCACGGCGGCAGCCGTGATCAGCCGTTGCTCCTGGAAGGTGAAAGATCGATCTCGAATTCGGCGACGCTTTGACCTTTTCATCCGTCCGGTTGGCACTACGCTATCGTCCAGCATACGCGGAACAATTATGATCACGATCAGCTCGGCCGCAAGACGATCACTGTTCGAGGATGGGAGTGGCTTCTTGGAACATGCCCAGTATTCTTGTGAATACTCATTCGTTTCATTACGAGGAGACGGGCCGCCACGGGGAACCTCTGGTGTTCCTGAGCGGCCTGGGTGGCGATCATCGTGCCTTTGGCCTGGCCCAGCGCCACTTCGGACCTCGGTATCGGACCCTTGCTTTTGACGCCCGGGACGTCGGCAGGAGCGACCGGTTCAGCGACTCCTACACGACGGCCGATATGGCCGACGACGTCGCAGGGTGGCTCGAGACCATCGCAGCGCCGGGAGCCCATGTTGTCGGCCATTCGCTGGGCGGTCTGGTGGCCCAGGAGCTGGCGCTGCGGCATCCCCACCTTGTGAAAAGCCTTGTGCTTGCATCAACCCACGCGGGGGCTGACGAGTGGCGAAGGGCCTTGATCGAGTCGTGGGTCTTGCTTCGTCGCCAGGTCGCGATTGGTCTGTTCACACGAGCAACGCTGCCCTGGCTGGTCGCGCCGGCATTCTATCACCACAAGAGCCAGATCGAGGGTCTGGTTCGATTTGCCGAAGGCAACCCGTGGCCGCAGGATGCGGAGGCCTTTGCCAGGCAGGCGCGGGCCGCGGCCGAGCACGATGCCAGGACCAGGATCAAGCGGATCCACGTACCCTGCCTTGTCCTCGTGGGCGAGCTCGACCTGGTCAATCCGCCACGCGTGGCCGCCCAGCTCGCCGCGGGGCTGTCGAGCTCCCGGATGGTCGTTCTACCCAACGTCGGGCACCTGCCACACATCGAAGAGAAGACCCTGTTCCGCCAAGAGCTGAAACGCTTTTTGGAACAGGTGAGCAAGTGATGCTCAAACTGCATTTGAAGGGGCCGATGGAACTCGGCGAACCCTGAGTCCACCGTCATGATTGGCGCTCTCCCGGGCCTTTCTTTTGCCTCTGGAAGCAATCGCGAGCGATCTGTTACCGTCGGACACCACAGCACGAAATCGACAAGGAGCTTGAAGGAATGAAGTTTCCACGATCGAGCGGCATCTTGCTTCATCCCACGTCGCTGCCGGGGCGATTTGGCATCGGCGATCTGGGCCCCCGCGCGCATGAATTCGTGGATTTTCTGGCTGAGGTCGGGCAGCGGTGGTGGCAGGTCTTGCCGCTGGGTCCGACAGGCGGCATGAATTCGCCCTACCAGTCGCACTCGTCGTTCGCGGGCAATCCGCTCTTGATCAGCCCCGAGGCGATGGTCGAGCGGGGGTGGCTGCGCCCGTCGGACCTGAACGATACGCCGACCCTTCCGACCGATCAGGTCGATTTCATCGGAGTCGCTCGTTCCAAGGAAAACCTGCTTCGCCGGGCGTTTCAGACCTTTTCCCTTGATGACCCGGGTTATCAAGAGTTCCTCACGGCCAGCTCTGGCTGGCTTGATGACTACGCCCTGTTCGTGGCGCTCAAGGAGGCCAAGGGCGGCAAGGCCTGGTAT
>JBAUOX010001134.1:0-2358 GCA_049579985.1 Isosphaeraceae bacterium
TTCTTCCGTGACAGCCAAGGGCGCTTCGACAGAAGGAAACGATAGCCACACGAGGTGCACTTGGTTGAATATGTCCACAGATATGTGAATACGTAACCACGAAGTGGAAAGAGCGGTGTCGACTCAACCTCGAGCTGGTTGAGTACACGACGGCCAGACTCTTCGATCTGTTTCATGAGACCGCCGCTCTTCAAGAGATGAGGATATTCAAGCAATGATTTTTGTAAAAATACAGATAACTGGTTGCTGTCGACAGAGTAGGTCTCCGCCCCGAGGTTCGCCGCTTCAAATGGAATTGTTCCGCCTCCGCCGAACATATCCAATACACGGGGACACTTACCCGCGTACTGTTTTCGCAGCGACGACCGCGCCGTATTGATGAGCGAGGATGGAGGGGCTAAGTAGTAGGTCAGCTTCTTCATGATCGTCGCTGCGTCGTCGCAGGCGGTTTTCGACAGGCAAGCATAGACTAATGACCGCATAGCACTGTGCGGCCGACGCGCCCACCATACATGGATCGTGTGAGGTGTCTCGCCTCGCCGATACCTCTCGGCAAAGCCAGCGACGGATGCTTCGTAGTGCATCGTCCCGTTATCGATCAACCGGTGAGCAGCTTGATCAGGTAAATCGCACAGCAAAGGGCTTGCATCGCCATGCGGACTGTGTTGGTCGTCGGACTCTAGAAAGTTTAATTGCATGAGCACTAACCACCAGTCTGCTGATCCAGGCGTTTAAGGAGTTTCTCGAGATCGATACGTTTGTATAGTCTATAGCCGTTTACTGGATGACGGACTGCGGAGAGCTTCCTGACGCGGTCCCAGTTGCGCAGCGTCGAGGCCGAAACCCCTAGGAACTTTGCTGCCTGCCCTACCGTCAGGGCTTACGCACCACTTTTCCCTGCGTTTTTGAGGGTTTTTCACAGGAACTAAGTAGTCATTATATAATAGATACTAATTGTAATGCACTGTATTCGCCAATAAACTATCGAAAAGTTGCGAAGATGTGATCCAAAAGCTTGGATTTGACCAAAAGGCAGGGTTTCCCAGCTAACCCGGATTCGCTATTGTGATGCGTAAGCCCTGGACCTACCGTCAAGTAGTCGTCCAGATTGAACAGCACTTTCTCTTGTTCGTCCAACATTAGCAGACATTATCAAACCTTGCAACAGCGATTATTGGGGTTGGCAAAGACCGCCGCCATGCGGTTTTTGTTCCCCCCCTTTGTTTCCCCGCGACGAATGAAACTCGCAGTGCCTGTCCGTCTTTTCGCAGCTCAGAGCCCGCCATCGGCCTCAGGCCGTCTGAATCGCGCGCATGGGTCATGTCGTGGCGGGATACGGGACGCACCTGGCGGACTTCCAACGTCGCGACCGCTCGTGTGTGGCCGTCGAGCGCGACGAACTCCACCTCGTACGCCTTGCCGTCGGCATAGACGTGGACCACAGTCCCCACATCGCCTGGTTCGAGTCCTTCAGCGGGAACCGATTCGGTCAGTACAACGCGGTCGTGTTCCTTAATCATCGTCTTTCTCCGGCACCAGGGGATAGGCCGTCACCAGCCGTGGGGACGACTGGCCGTGATCGACAATCGACACAGTGCGGATCACGACCGATCGACCGGCGGGCGTTTCGATCTCGCCTTCCACAACATACTTCCATCCGTGCGAGAATCGGGTTTTCGATGATCGTATCAGGCACGGCCATCTCCGCCATTTCCTCGACAGGCGTTCATCATCGCAAACAAGCCGGGCTGAGTCAATGACCTGAATCTTCCGTTGGACCCGCGCTTTGTGTCATTCGCACGGGAGATTGACCAAAGGAGGCGAAAGGGGCCGCCCGCGGTCCATTGGTGCCAGAAAGTGGGTGCGCGCCAACTGAGCCGCCAACAGGGGTACCACGGCGTTGCGTTGACAGCGGGTCTTGTCCAGAACCGGAGAATCCTTCGGCGTCGCTTCGGTTTTCGTTGTAAGCTGAACCCATGCAAAGACTTATGCTGGAATTGATGGCTGGCGAAATTGCCGAAATCTCCACTTGAACGAAACCGCTTCGCGGTGGGAAAGACGAAGGCCCCGCTCGTCGCCGGTGGACCTCAGCAACTCACGCCACCCGCACCATATTCTCCGCTTCCTTGAGCTAACCGCTCCACGGTGGTAACGTCCCAGTTACTCGGCGAGCCTGCGTCGGCCATGCCTTGCTCTTGCTTCGCCTCAGCAGTCGTTTGCCCAAACCGCCCCTTTTGCCCGCGCGACCAATCTACGTACTAAAGCAAACCGTGTGCCGCCCCGCGGCTTCGTTCAAGAGCCTGTACCCGAAAGGCCGCAACGGCTTGCGGTGAAGCCATCGTCTGCGTGCGCCGGCCC
>JBAUOX010001135.1:0-3155 GCA_049579985.1 Isosphaeraceae bacterium
GGGGAGGCGCTGTCGCTTCGCCGCGCACGGAGACCGTGGCTCGGCTCGGCGTGTCGTCCGGGCGGGTGATCCCCCCCGCCGGGACGGGCCGCGCCAGGGCGGCGGGCGGCGGTTGACCCAGCGCCACGTAAAGCTCAAAATGAGCCCGGTTGTAGCCGACGATCGCCTCCAGGTACTCATACTCGGCCAGGGCCTTGAGCCGGAGGTTGTTCAACACCTCGATCGGCAGGCCCTCGGCGGCCTCCTTGATGCGTTCGAGGTCTTCGCTGAAGCCGCGAATGCCGGAACGAACGGCTTGCTCGTCTTCCAGGAGCTGCTCGTAACGCGAGTGGGTCTTGGCGTACGCTTCGGCGACCTCATCGCGAACCTGGTCCAACATGGCCAGCTCTTGGTACTGCCTCACCCCCAGGTTGGCCTTGGCGATCTTGATCAAGGCGAGGTTGCCGACGCCCATGTTTTGAAGCGTCCAGTAAGCGATCAGGTCGACGTCGGTTCGATTGCCGAAGCCGCCGAAGATGGGCCGGACGAGATTGCTGCCGCCGCCGTACCCGCCGTCGCTGAAGGCCAGGAGGAGGGTGGGCGAAAAAGGCAAGGCGCGCGCGCCTTCCAGCCCCAGCAATGCCTCGCGGATGACGACCCGGCGCTCGGCCATCTCGGGGCGTTGCGTCAGCGCCAGCGCGATCAACTGGGCGACGGGGATGGGATCGGGAACGATCGCCATCGGCGCGACCAAGGCGTCGGTCGGATGCAGGCGGATCGAGGGGTCGAGGTTCAACACCCGGCAAAGCCGCGCCGACGCGGTCAAGATTTCTCCTTCCGCTCCGCGGATATTGGCGCGGCGACGCGCCCACTCCGTGGCCGCGCGGTCGGCGTCCGCGGGACGGCCCTGGCCGGTCCGGGCGTACTGGGCGGTGATCCACGCCACCTGCTCGGCGTCGCTGCTGATGTGCTCGGCGATCGCGCGACGTCCCTCGGCCAGCATCAAATCGCAGTAAGCCTGGCATACGCGCAACAACACCTGGTTGCGCACCGCCAGCGTGGCGAACTCTCGCTGCCGAACGTACTGCCGCGCCTCCAGGTAGCGGAAGAGGACTTCGTCCGTGTTTCCAGACAAGACCACGCCCGGGATCTGAACCGTTCCTCCCGCGACCGCCAGCGACCCTGCCCCCACATAAATCGAGCTGCGATTGACGGACAGGATGTTCCCGTTGGACTGCTGCAACACGCCGCTATGCGTGTTGTAACTGGTGCCGGCGTTGATGGAAGGCAGAAACTGAGCGGCCGCCAATTGTCGCTCGGCGACTGCCTCGACGACGACTTGTCGCGACACCAGCAAATCGGGGTTCTGCACGCCGCCCAGCTTCAACGCCGTGTTCAGGTCGATAAGATGAACCTCGGAGCTCAGGATCGTCCTTGATTGGGCTTGCTCGGGTGGAACCCGGGAGCCGAGAACCGCGGGCTGGCCGGCGTCCCCGGGCTGGGGGGGCTCGGCCCGGGTCGCGAGCGCACATGACCCGAGCGATCCCGTCAGCCAGCAAACCCAAAGCCACCGCGATCGTTTTGCACAGCGCACGGCTCCTCCTCCGCTGCTTCGCTCGACCCTGCAGTGGCTCTCGCGACACGCCGCTTCGATTCGCGCGGAATGATGATCCTTCGTCCGCGTCGGTTCCGTCATACTATCGGCAGAATCCCAACGATCACTGCAGGTCTACTCAGGATCGACGACGGTGCCGGAATCACTGGCAACCGGTCGACGACCGGCGCCCTCTCGCCAGTTTGGTCGTTTAGGCCGGGACACGGCACACAATTTGTCCTACAATACCCTCGGATTGTTCGAGACCAATTTGCCTCATTCCGATTCATCGGAAGCTCCACGATCAAGGCGTTGGTCCTCTATCAGGATTACAACCATGTCCCAAGACAACCCCTCTTCACAGCAACCTGAGACACACGAGCCGTGCCAAAAACGGCAAGACTCCGCGACTCCGGTCAGCATTGCCACGACCGACCCCTCAGTCGAGACGGCCACCGAACACCACTCGCGACAACAGCAACCCTCAATGATGAAAAACCTGCTCATGACGGCCGGTGTCGCCTTGATTTGCGGGGTCATCGGCGCGGCCGGCTATTTGTATTTCTTGGGGGCGAAGCCCGAGCAGTCCCCTTCGTCCCAGAAAAAACCCGACTCCGAATCCGCGAAGGAAGCGACCGAGAACAAGAAGTCGGGCTTTTCAGGGACGGAATCGGTCATGGAATCGAACTCGCGGGGAGCTTCCTCGATCCCGGGGTTCACCGCTGCCGACGACGCGGACACATTGAAAAAGCAGATCGCGGACCTTATGCAGCGCGTCGATGGCCTGAGCGCGCGGGTCGACCGCATGACCCGGCCGAAGGACGAGACACCGCCCGTGCTGCACACGATGCAAATCAAGATAGGTGAGCTGGCACGGGTGATGGACGAGGTGGCCTCGCTCCCCGCGAAGGTCCGGCATTACGACAATCGGCTCGAGACGATGCAGGAGGAAATCAAGACCTTGCGCTCGCGAATCGAGTCGCTCACTGGTGGACGGGTCGAGGGGTTGAACCCGAACCTGGCGTTGCCGCGCCCAAGCAGCGCGGCGGCCCCGCCGGCGACTGATAACCAGGCTGAAAGCCCGACGATGGAGCTGGGTATCACCCTCCTTGAACGCGGTCAATACGCCTCGGCCCGCGAGGTCTTTCTGAGACTCGAGCGCGCCCAGCCGCGCGATGCGCTGGTGTGGTACTTCGGGGCGTTGGCCGCGGGGTTGACCAGCGGCGACTGGAACGGGGAGGCCAAGCAGTTCGTCGAGAAAGGGCTCGAGCGCGAACGCGCCGGTACTCCTCCGACCGCTCAGATCGACGCGGCACTCGCCACCCGTACACCGATCGAGGGGGAGCCCTGGCTCAACTCACTCCGCCGGCAAGCTCTCGACGCGAACCGTTCACAATGAACCGGTCTGCCGTGGCCCGGTCGTCGTCGGGGCGAAAATAAGGGGAAAGGCGGCAGCTAGCGCGGTTTGCTCGCGCATTGCATACAGCGATCAAAAAAGGCCGTGGTGCTCATACCTTCTCCCCGCGGGAGAAGGTGCCCCGCAGGGGCGGATGAGGGCTGAGCTGCTTGCCTTGGCCCGCAA
>JBAUOX010001136.1:0-6411 GCA_049579985.1 Isosphaeraceae bacterium
TCGATACCACCTGGCTTGCCTGGCTCGACGAAAGGGAGCCCGACTGCCCCGGCGGTGTCACCGCCGGCTGGCTCGCGACAGTGGGACTCGACGGGGCCAAAGCAGCGGATCCTTGTGGGTTCGATACCACCTGGCTTGCCTGGCTCGACGAAAGGGAGCCCGACTGCCCCGGCGGTGTCACCGCCGGCTGGCTCGCGACAGTGGGACTCGACGGGGCCAGGGATGGCACGGGGGCGGTCGTATCCGTTGTGCCTTTTCCCTGCGCGTTGCTCGGGGAACGCGATCCGCTGGTTGCGTCCGCGGCAGCCCCAGCAGGCTGCGAGGCGCCGCTTCCGCTCGCAATGGACGAAACGTGGCCCGCGAATGCTCGGTTCGTCTCTGCAGGGTCAGCGGCACGCACGCGGTACTGAATCGCACCGTCCGCCGGATTGACTCGGCCGGTACCACCCTTCGCTGTTCCCACCCCAAACTCGTGGGGATGAATCGTGACCTGCCCTGCCGAACCGGTGTCCGCGGTCCGGCTCATTCCCTGCGTTTCAGACGTAGCTTCGCCGGTGTGGGCAGAGCCTTGGTCAGACGCGGAACCGCCGGCTGACCCGACCGAACCATCCCGCGACTTCCGCCCGTACTGCACACCCGCGGTGCCAGCGGACGACGTAAGGTCGCTGCCGGGCGTCCCTTTGCCTGCTGCCGCGCCCATGGGTTCAGTCCCACCCAGCCCGGAGGTCAACCAGAACCGAGTGCTGCCGGAGGAAACATCATGCAGACTGTTCGCCCCCGTCGAGATGCCAAGCGGATGAGCGATCAGGGGGGCGGCGAACAACCTTGCGGAGATCGAACAAAAGAGAATCAAAAGCGGGAGATCGCGGCGCGCTACGCGGTTCATGGGTGACATCACGGAAACCTCCTGTTGTGATGGCGAGTGGGATCGTCGGCTCAGGACAAGCCTGGCAACATCCGTGCGTTCATCATCGTTGGATCCGTAAGCGAATCACGGGTGGTGGATTTGAAGAAAGTGCCCGAAACTACAAGGATCATCCTGGCGTGTCAATCAAGAAATACCAAGACGCTGATTGGTGGCGCCAACGCATGGCCGCGTGATCGTGGCGTTCAAGAACCTGGATCGGAAATGGTTCGCGACATGGAGAACTTTTCCGCGTAGACTTCTCTGAGCTGCGAGCTTTGCCGTAACCGCCGGCAGAATCGGAACAGCCTGGCGGGTTCCGGCCCCACCGCGCCGTTGGCGAAGTGCCGGTGTTTTGATATGTTAGGCTGGACGCCGGTTCATCGCGGTTTGGGTGGATCGGAAACGCACCGTGCCCCGACGAGAGTGGTCCGACGATGTCCTCACAGCCTTTCGTACATCTTCACTGTCACAGCCATTACAGCCTGCTCGACGGCCAGAGCAAGATCCCCGACTTGATCGATCGGGTCAAATCGCTGGGGATGCCCGCCGTGGCGCTCACGGATCACGGCAACCTCTTCGGCGCGATCGAATTCCTCCGCGAGGCCAAGGCGGCGGGAATCGTCCCGATCGTGGGGATCGAAGCCTACGTCGCGCCCGGCAAGAGAACCGATCGCACGTCCAGCTCGGGTGGGGCGGGAGACGAGCGGTATGCCTATCATCTGACCTTGCTGGCGCGCAACGGCGCCGGCTTTCGCAATCTGCTTCGGCTCTCGTCGCGGTCGTATCTCGAGGGCTATTACTACAAGCCCAGGATCGACAAGGAGATCCTCGCACAGCACAGCGAGGGGCTGATCTGCCTGTCGGGATGCGTCGGCTCCGAATTCTCGCAACTGCTGCTGCACGATCGCACGACCGAGGCCGAGAACCTGGCCATGTGGTACTACAAGACCTTCGGCGCGGGGAACTTCTTCGTCGAGGTCCAGAACAACGGCTTGCAGATCCAGCGCGACTGCATGGCGCGCGAGCTCGACCTGGCCGGACGGCTCGGATTCCCGGTGGTGGCCACCAGCGACGCCCACTACCTGACCCAGGATGACTACCTGGCCCACGACGTCTTGCTCTGCATCAACACGGGCAAGACGATCGACCAGCCCCTGGACAAACCGCGGTTCGTGGCCGACGACGGCACGCTCTCCGACCAGTTTCACGTGCGCAGTCCCGAGGAAATGTACAGCTTCCTTCCCGGCATGGATGAGGCGCTGGCGATGTCGGCGCGTATCGCCGAGGGAATCGAGGAGAACTACGGCAGCCTTGGCCTGGGCAAGCGGCAGTTTCCCTCGTTTCAGGCGCCCGAGGAGAAAAGTGCGGAAGCGTACCTGCACGAGCTCTGCGAGCGAGGCCTGCGCGAGCGCTACGGCGATCCACCGCCGCCCTCGGCCCAGGAGCGGCTGGACCACGAGCTGGGCGTGATCCAGCGCATGGGCTTCGCCTCGTATTTCCTGATCGTCTGGGACTTCGTCCGCTACGCGCGCGAGCGCGGCATCCCGGCGTCGGCGCGCGGGTCGGCATGCGGCGCCCTGGTCAGCTACGTCCTGCACCTCAGCAATGTCTGCCCGATCAAGTACGACCTGCTGTTCGAGCGGTTTCTCGACCCCAATCGCTCCGAGGCGCCCGACATCGACATCGACCTCTGCCAGGAGCGGCGCTACGAGGTGATCGACTACGTTCGGAAGAAGTACGGCGACGCCAACGTGGCCCAGATTGGCACCTTCGGCACGATGCAGCCCAAGGCGGCGATCAAGGACGTGGGCCGGGTGCTGAGCATTCCCCTGGCGCGGGTCGAGCAGATCAACAGGCTGATTCCGACCCGGCTCCACATCACGCTCGAGGACGCCCTCAAGGAAGAGCCGGCCCTGCGCGCGATGGTCGAGCAGGACCCCGAGATCGAACGGCTGATCCGGTTCGCGAAGCGGCTCGAGGGTTCCGCGCGAAACGCCAGCACGCACGCCGCGGGCGTGGTGATCGCCGACCAGCCGCTCGAGTCCTTGGTTCCGCTTCAGGTCATCCGCCGGGGCGACAAGGACGAGATCGTCTGCACCCAGTGGGACATGGGCGACGTCGAGAAGGCCGGGCTGTTGAAGATGGACTTCCTCGGCCTGCGCAACCTGACCACCCTGGAAACGGCCGTGCGGATCATCAACGAGCGCCATCCCGAGGCGCCTGTCGACATCGACCGGCTTCCCATGGACGACCGGAAAGCCTTCGAGCTCTTGCAGCGCGGGGAAACCAAAGGCGTCTTCCAGCTCGAGAGCGCGGGCATTCGCGACCTGCTGGTCAAGATGAAGCCCGACCGGTTCGCCGACATCATCGCGACCAATGCGCTTTACCGGCCGGGCCCGCTCAACGGCGGCATGGTCGACGAGTACGTGGACGTCAAGAACGGCCGGAAGCAGGCGACCTACATTCACCCCATGCTCAAGGAGGTGCTCGAGGAAACTTACGGGGTGATGGTCTACCAGGAACAGGTGATGCGGATCCTCAACCGGCTGGGTGGCATCGAGCTATCCAAGGCCTATGCCACGATCAAGGCGATCTCCAAGAAGAAGGCCGACACCATCGCCGAGAGCCGTGGCCAGTTCGTCCAGGGGGCCGTCGAGCGCGGGCTGGATCGAGAGCAGGCGCTGAAGATCTTCGACCTGATCGAATATTTCGGCGGCTACGGCTTCAACAAGTCGCACAGCACGGCCTACGCGCTGGTGGCCTACCAGACCGCCTACCTGAAGAGCCATTATCCCACGGAGTACATGGCCGCGGTGCTGTCGTCGGAGATGGACGGCGCCGAGCGCGACAAGTTCTTCGTCGAGCACATCGACGATTGCCGGCGGATGGGCATCGAGGTGCTGCCGCCCAACGTCAACGAGGGTGGAGTGGCGTTCCGGGTTGGCAAGGAAGGGCAGATCCACTTCGGCTTGGGCGCGATCAAGGGGGTGGGCGTGAAGGCGGTCGAGGCGATCGTCAAGGCGCGCCGGCAGACGGGACCCTTCAAGAGCCTGGACGATTTCTTCGAGCGCGTCTCGACCCGCGAAGTGGGCAGCGGTTGTGCCGAGACCTTGATCCGCGCCGGGGCGTTCGATTTTCTGGGTGCCCGGCGGGCGCAGCTCCTGGCGATCCTGCCGCGCGCCATCCAGGGGGGCCAGGCCAAGCAGGACGACCGCCGCCGCGGCCAGCGCGGGCTTTTCGACGAACTGGAGGCTGCCGTCGGGTCCGGCTCGAATGGCCATGGCAACGGCAACGGCCAGGGTCAAGGCCACGACCCGGCCGCGGTCAATCTGCCCGACGTTCCCGAGCTGGCCGATGCCGATCTCCTGGGCGGCGAGAAGAAGGCACTCGGCTTCTACATGTCGAGCCATCCCCTGACTCGCCACGCGGCCTTGCTCCAGACCCTGGCGACCCATCGCGCGGCCGAGCTGGCCGGACTGCCCGACAAGACCGAGGTCATCCTGGGAGGAATGATCGCCAGCGTCCAGGTGCGCAACGTGCAAAAGAGCCGGTCGGGCCTGACACGCATGGCCAAGCTCAGCTTCGAGGACTTGACGGGCTCGACCCCGGCCATGCTCTGGCCCGAGGAATACGCCAAGCTTGGCGAGCTCGTCAAGAACGACCTGATCGGCTTCGTCAAGGGAACGCTCGACCGCCGGCGTGAGCCCGCGGAGCTGATCATCAGCAAGATCATGCCCATCGAGACCGCCGCCGCCGAGCTGGCCCGCGGCGTGGTCGTGCGGCTGCACAAGGGCGTGCATCAAGAGGCCGACCTGGAGCGGCTGCTGCGGTTCGTTCGCGTCCGCCCCGGGCACCTTGATCTCTTCCTCGAGATCGTGGGCATCGAGCATGTTCGCCGCGCTGTCTACAAGGCCGGTGCGTCACTACGCATCCGGTACAACGAGCGGCTGATGGCCGATATGGAAGACGTGGTCGGTTCCGGCAACGTCCGTTTACTGGGCCAACGCGGCGCAACCACGCGCATTGACTCAATCACGCAGACGCCCACGCCTTCCCAGCCTGCCAAGATCTTGGCAGCGGAGATCGAGACCGACGACACCTCGTCGGAGGAAATGGACGAGGACTGACGGTGAGCAAGTCATGCACTGCGTGCTTCGCGATTCATGCATCCCACATTCACCAAATCTTTACAAAATCGCGTCTGCGACTCATTATAGTAATAAGATTAGCTTTCCTGCCTGTGACCGGCAAGGTTGCTGCCTCGCGAGGTGGGCGCGGCGTTCTATTCTTCCTGGTCCTTGGCCGAGACGTCGTGCGATGCTCCCGTGGACTCAGCAGAACGTATTGATCGGCATCACTTGAGCGTTCTATTGCGTGTGGTTCCCTTCGGCGTAGGGAACTTCCCTATATTCATTAAAATTTCGTTTGAAATTTGAGCGAGATTTCCCTACTTCTATATGTGACGGGGCGGGAGGATGGTTGATGGTCCTTGATTCGAGGACCCCTTGCGACGGATGACCGAATTCCTCTTGACCCTCACGCACGGGACCGCTGGGCCGACGTGCCGGTCAACCCGCGCACGGTCCTAAAGTCTCTACACCTACATCGAGTGAGCATCCATGACCTGGAACGTCGGAACGAAAGTGAGCGCGAGACGCACGGCCCTGGGTCGCGCAGTGGGCATCGTGGCGGCCGCCGGTCTGATGATCTCGGGTCTTTCCGGTTGCGGAGGGTCCACTTACCCGACCCCGACGATCTATCCAGTCAAAGGGCAAATCCTGTTGTCCGATGGGAAACCCTTGACCTCCGGCCAGGTTGTCTTTGTGTCCAACCAGGGAGTGGAGTTCCCGGGAAAAGTGGGATCGGATGGCCGTTTCTCGATCAAGAGTGGAGCCGGCGACGGCGCTCCCGAGGGTGAGTACACAGTGCGCATCGAACCCGAGCCGCAGCCCGGGACCGCGGGCCGAGCCAAAAAGGGCGCAGCCAGACTGCCTTTTCCCGCGAAGTACGAGAACGACACGGCATCCGGTTTGAAAGTCACCGTCAAGCCCGGCGAGAACAACCTGGAACCGTTCAAGCTCGTTCCGGGGCCGCCCGCGGCAAGGTCCGCGAGTAGAAAAGGCTTGAACCAACGAGACTGAAATGAGGGGGTTTTCCCCCTGGTTGGGCAAACACATGGACGTGCTCTGGATAACCCGAGATCGTTGTTTTTATCGACTTGCTCACGAATGCTCCTTTTTTCTGGAGAAAGAGTTCCATGAGATCTCGCTTGAGTTCAACGTCGATGCGACCCGCGTTCACCCTGATTGAACTGCTGGTCGTTATCGCCATCATCGCAGTGCTGATCGGACTGCTGCTGCCCGCGGTGCAGTCGGCGCGCGAAGCCGCACGTCGTGCCCAGTGCTCCAACAACCTGAAGCAGATGGGCCTGGGCCTGTTCAATTACGAGAGTGGCAATACCTGCTTCCCGCCCTCGGGCGAATCCACCGACTTTACTGGCACGC
>JBAUOX010001137.1:0-2703 GCA_049579985.1 Isosphaeraceae bacterium
TCAGGAAGTGACAGACAGAACAGCCATGCGCCGGGAGTCCGGGACAGGGATTCCCTTCCCGGGGCCAGGGCAACCACCCTTGAGAAACTTTCGATGAAACTGATCATCGCGCTCATCCAGCCCACCAAACTCGAGGCCGTCAAAGAGGCCCTCTCCCGGGTCGAAGTCTTCCGGCTCACTGTCATGGATGTACAGGGTTTTGGCCGGCAGAAGGGCTACACCGAGGTTTACCGCGGTCACGAGGTCACCGTGAACTTGCTGCGCAAGATCGAGCTTCAGATCGCAGTGAACGAGGATTTTGTCGAGCCGACGGTAAACGCCATCCTCGAGGCCGGCCGGAGCGGACCCGACGGCAAGATCGGCGACGGCAAGATTTTCATCCTTCCCCTGGACGACTGCATCCGCATCCGCACTGGCGAGCGCGGGCCGGAGGCGATCTGATCAGAAGAGAGTGACCAGTGGCCAATAAGCTTAGAGGGAAGAGTGGACCCTGGCACTCCAGTTGTGTCGGGCGCCAGTTGCTGGCCACCGATAACTGGCCATTGGCCACTGCAAGGGCAACATGATCCAGGCGGTGATCTTCGACTTCAATGGCGTCTTGGTGGACGACGAGGCCGTCCATTTCGAGCTCTTTCGCGAGGTTCTGGCCGAGGAAGGCGTGGTGATGACCGACCGGGATTACCACGAGCGCTACCTCGGCTATGATGATCGCGGCTGCTTTGCCGCGGCGCTGGGCGACGCCGGGCAGGTGTTCGACCATGAGCGGCTCGACGGGCTCATCGAGCGGAAGGCCCGTCGCTATGTAGAAGTTGCTGATACGGGCCTACGCTTTTTTCCCTTTGCGGCCGAAACTTTGGCCTCGATTGCGGCACGCTGGCCAGTGGCCATCTGCTCGGGAGCGCTACGGTCGGAGATCGAGTACGCGCTCGAGCGGCTGAACCGCCGTGCCCAGGTCGCCGCGATCATCGCCGCGGAAGATGCCCACAAGTGCAAACCCGACCCGGCGGGCTACTTGCAGTCTCTCGACGCGTTGCGGACTCACATTCAGGCAAGGTCTCCATCCACCATCGCCGGCACGGTCCTGGAAGCCCGCGAGTGCTTGGTCGTCGAGGACAGCCAGGCCGGAATCGTCTCGGCCAAGGGAGCCGGCATGTGGGCGATTGGCATCACCCATACGTATAACACCCCCCAGCTTCGCCAATCCGGCGCCGACGCCATCATCCACGGACTGGAAACGTTGACCCCAGACTGGATCGATCACCACTTCGCCCGAGATCCGCGTGCAACATGGTGAGTGGTAAGTGACCAGTGGCCAGTGGCCAGTCATTTGCCATTTGCCATTTGCCATCTGTCATTTGTCATTTGGGATTTGGAATCCACCATGGACCTCTCCCCCTTCGATGCCGTTACTGTTCCAGCGGACGCCGGTCCGACCGGCATCTTGCTCAGCCGTGACCTGATCTTCACATCCAAGGTGATCGGGACAGCACGCGAGCTGGGGCATCGCGTGCTGGTGGCAGGCACTTCGTCTCTGGCCCTGGCGATGATCGAGCAGTGGCGGCCCTGCGTGGTCTTCGTCGATCTGGCGGCCGGCGACCTGGTGGCGCCGGAGGCCCTGGTGGGCTATCAAGGGCTGGCCGGGCCGGCGACCGCCTTCGTGGCCTTCGGCTCCCACGTCGATACCGAGGCATTGGCAGCCGCTCGCGCCGCAGGGTGCGACCCCGTCATGCCCCGGAGCAAGTTCTCCGCGGACCTTCCCGAACTGGTCCGGCGCTATTTTCAGAGCTCTGGGTCGAGAGGATCGCTGAAAGATCCGAAGCATCAAAGTTGAGACAGAGTGTCATCCACACTTTTTCATGCAGCTTACTAGCCGTCTACTCGTTTCGGGGAGGTCTGACGATGCAAACCGTGAGATATGTTTACTGGCAGGACGAAGACGGTTGGCTCGGCTACCTCGAGGAGTACCCCGATTACTGGACCCAGGGAGATAGCCTGGACGACCTTAGGGAACAGCTCAAGGATCTCTACTCCGACCTGACGAGCGGCCAAATTCCGGGAGTGCGCCGAGTCGGGGAGCTGACCATGTCATGAAGCGCGTCGATCTGATCAAGGCGATCGAAAGCTTTGGCTGCCACTTGGTGCGACACGGGGGGAGGCACGACTGGTATCGAAATCCAACTCCCGGTGTGTCGCAGCCGGTACCACGTCACGGCGAGGTCAAGGAAAGTCTGGCCAACAGGATCATTCGGATGCTTGGCAATCCGGATGATGAGCCTGCCGATCCAGACGCCTGAACCGGTTTGCTCACGACTAGACCGGCAAGATCAACCTACCCTTGAATAAGCACTTCTTAGGCGGAGGGTGACTCTCGATCCAGGTCGACCGGACCGGACCGGCTCACTCTTCGTCGGCCATGGTCACGGTGAGGGCGGCCTCGAGGCTGGTGAGTCCCTGGCGGACCTTGTCCAGGGCGCTGTCGTAGAGCATCTTCATCCCCTCCTCTCGGGCGCCCTTGCGAAGCTGGTCGAGAAGCCCCGGCCGGCCCCGCCGCCGAAGCATCCGGCGCGGACAGTGGTCAAGGCAAAGGCGTCCCCCATACGCTCAACTTAAAGGAAGTTGGTCTAGCATGAAAAACGGAAAGCCCTTATTCCATCACGTGTTACAATGCGTCTCGTGCTGGAAGAAGGAGCTTCCCGATGGAGA
>JBAUOX010001138.1:0-2682 GCA_049579985.1 Isosphaeraceae bacterium
GGGCGTCCATGCCTGTCTCCTTTGTGATGGTGTGGGTTTGAGACCCCCAACACCAATATGGAGGAAACAGGCATTTTAGAAAACCCCGCCTTACTCAGTCTCGTGTTACCTGACTTTGAACCAGGTCACGGCGGAGCCCAGAGACGGATTGCAACTCGTTGCCTTGCAAGGCGTAACTCTCGATGGCTTCGATCTGTCGGCAGCGCGGAGACACGCCTTGCGGGACGAAGCCGGAATTCGACAACTGCTTTCCAAGCGTGCGACGGGCTGCTAGACTTGGAATCCAAGGCGTCGTGAGCGCCTGCGTGCAAGGACCGCCGCGATTGCGTGGTCTTGCACGCCTTGCGGCCGGTCCCCTCCGACGCTGGGCGCTGGCAACGGCGCCGCCTCTTTCGCAAGAGTAGCCTTTCCTGGATCAATGAAATCCGCCCCCTCGGGCCAGTGATCGTTTGGACGCATCCGATCAGTCTGGTAGGAGAGAAGCTCCCGTGCTGAACCAAGACAACTACCTGTTCACGAGCGAATCCGTCTCGATGGGCCATCCCGACAAGATGGCCGACCAGATTTCCGACGGCATCCTCGATGCCATCCTCGAGCAAGACCCCTACGCCCGGGTGGCCTGCGAGAGCCTGCTGACCACGGGACTGGTTTGCCTGGCCGGCGAGATCACCACCAAGGCCATGGTCGACTATCCGACGATCGTCCGCCAGGTCGTGCGTGAGATCGGCTACACCTCCAGCGAAATGGGCTTCGACGCGACGACCTGCGCCGTGATCGTGGCGCTGGGCAAGCAGTCGCCCGACATCGCTCAAGGTGTGGACGAGGATGCGGAGAAGGGCAAGGACATCGGAGCCGGCGACCAGGGGATGATGTTCGGATATGCCTGCAACGAGACTCCCGAGTTGATGCCCCTGCCAATCGCCCTGGCACATCGGATCATTCACCAGATCACCGAGCTCAGGCAAAATGGGTCGATTCGCTGGCTCCGGCCCGATGCCAAGAGCCAGGTCACCATCGAGTACGACGGGTTTTCGCCGGTGCGCGTTGATACGGTCGTCGTCTCCACCCAGCACGCGCCCGACGTTTCCCACGCCGAGATCGTTGAGACCATCAAGAAAGAAGTGATCGAGCCGGTCATTCCCTCGGAGCTGGTCAATGGCTCGGTCAAGTATCACATCAACCCGACGGGCAAGTTCGTGATCGGCGGCCCGCACGGTGACTCGGGCGTGACCGGACGCAAGATCATCGTTGACACCTACGGCGGCATGGGCCGGCATGGCGGTGGCGCTTTCAGCGGCAAAGACCCCACCAAGGTGGACCGATCCGCCGCCTACATGGCCCGTTACGTCGCCAAGAACCTCGTCGCCTCCGGTCTGGCCGAGCGGTGCGAGATCCAGCTTGCCTACGCCATCGGCGTTTCCGAGCCGGTCAGCATCCATGTCGATAGCTTCGGTACCGGCCAGCTTCCCGACTCGGCCATCTCAGCGATCATCCGCCGCGGTTTCCCGCTCACACCGTCGGGAATCATCAAGCACCTTGACCTGCGCCGGCCGATTTATCGCAAAACCGCCTGCGGTGGCCACTTCGGCCGGTCGGAGCCGGAATTCACCTGGGAGAGAACCGACAAGGCCCAGCTCCTGCGCGACCTGGCCAACAACCTCGCCAGGCAGAGCAGCCTCGTTTGATCCAAGGGTCCAGCACGCGATCGTAGCACTGGAAATCCCAATGGGAGGACGAGTCGCCGCGGGTGCCGAAACCCTGGCCTGGCAGGCCGCTCGTCCTCCCGAAGACTGATGACAGGAAGAGCCATGTCAACCTCGGGCGAGCTGGAAGCCCGCGCTACAGCCGCCTTTGCCACACAGTTCGGATTTCAGCCCACCGCGCTGGGCATCGCGCCCGGGCGGGTCGAGCTGCTGGGCAATCACACCGACTACAACGGCGGCCTGGTCATGGCCGTCGCCATCGACCGATTCACCGTGGTCGCAGGACGCCCGTCAACAGGACGCTCCTGTCGCGCTCACGCGTTGAATTTTCTCGGCAACGTCTCCTTTGACCTGGACAAGCTAGAACGCAGCGAGTCCGGAGATTGGCCTAATTACGTAAAAGGAGTTATGTGGGCGATTCAGGAGGCAGAGGGCACGCCTTTGACCTCGGGATTCGACATCACCATCGCCGGCAACGTGCCCCTGGGAGCGGGTCTTTCCAGCTCGGCGAGTTTGGAGGCCGCGCTTGCCTTCTTTCTACTCCAGGCGGGACTTGTGCCGGGACGAGCGATCGGCCACTACCGGGGAGATTCCGCCGACCCGGCGCGGCTGAAACTGGCCCAGGTTCTGCGGCGGTCGGAGAATGCGTTCGTGGGCGTGGCGTCGGGCTTGCTCGACCAGTTCTCCAGCCTCTTTGGACGTGCCCACCACGCGGTGTATCTCGATTGTGAGACGCTCGAGCACGCCCGTTTGCCGCTTGGTGAACCCGGCCCGGCGATCATCGTCTGCGATTCGAACACGTCGCGCCGCCTGGCCGACGGGATGTACAATCGCCGGCGCGCAGAGTGTGAGACTAGGCTGATGCGAAGTTGCTATTGACAAGGTGTTAGAGGTCGTTTCGGGTGCTCCGGTTTCGTTACGCTGGGCACAGGCATTCGGACCGAATTGCGGCAAAAAGGGCGATATTCTGATAGTGGAA
>JBAUOX010001139.1:0-2718 GCA_049579985.1 Isosphaeraceae bacterium
GGTCGTCGGTGCGCAGTGGCCGGCCCTACGGTGCAGAGGACTGGGTCGAGGTCATTTCCCATCGCCTCGGCATCGTCCGTGAGCCGCGCCGTCGTGGTCGTCCGCCACGCGAAAAGATGCTCTGACACCGGAATCCCCCCCAGGACACCGGAATCCCCCCGAAAGTCCGAGTGAACCAAAGTTGCCGCTCTTGCCCAATGCGGCTATCTTGAAGTGTCAGGTGGGTCAGTTTTAGGCGCTCAGGGTGGGTCAGTTTTAGGCGCTCATTTCCAAATACTAGCTGCGTACCTGTTTCTTCTCGCCATAAGTCATTGCTGAAAATCAATTTACGGCGAAACACACAACACCAACCGCCCGGTACACCGGAAGAGCCATTAGCAATTCCCGTCTGGGTTTTCGAAGTGATGAGGCTGGAACCTCGGAAAGAGCTGTGGTATCCTTAAAGTAAAAAGATATGTTTCGTCTCCCCGGTGGCCGCGAGCCGAACCATGGAACTGCTCTTCGTGCTCTTGCCTTACTATCTCTGTATGATGGCGGGTCTGATCATGGTCGGTGGGGGCATCTGGCTCCTGGCCAAGAAGAAGATCATCCTCGATGCCAAGACTGGTGAGGTCGTCGATTTCGACTTCCCACTGGTCGGCAAGTTCAAGACCAACATCCCCGTCCTGGGTCTCTTCTTGATCGGGTTCATTCCCCTGATCTACCCGATCCCCACCATACCCAAAGTCATGAGCGGGCGGACTGCGGCGGAGCACGAGAGGGATGAGGCCATCAGCACGAGAGATCAGGCCCAACAGAAATTGGAAGCGCTGCAAGAGAAGATTCCCAGACCCATCGTGATCCAGGCGAACGTCGAGTCCGACATGTACCCGGTGACGTTCTACGCTGCCAATAAGATGACGGAGCTCGAGAAGGGGCAAGAAAGTCTGATGATGCACGTACCCGTCTACGACGGTCTCGAGGAATACCGCATTATCGGCCGGATCGGCTCCTCGATCATTCCTCCAAGCGTTGTGGGCTTGGAGATGCTTCAAACAAACCAGAATCCCATCATATTAAAAAAAATCGTAATCAACTTCAAGATCCCTCACGAAGGCTTTGAGATCAATGGGCCTTTGACAACGGTTGAGCCACCTCCTCCGTCGGCCCTGAGCAGCCCGCCTCCGCCCGAATATCGGTCGACCACAACCGGTCCCGTGGAAACCCAGGGGGGCCCGCCATGAGACGATTCGTCTTCGTTTTCTTCTCGACCTCTGCACTTCACACCCTATTGTTCATTTCCCAGGCGATGGGACAGCCGAAACCACCGCCACCCGACGTTGTTCTCGAAGGGACGGTTCGTGATCTGGCAGCCCAGCGGAGCTTATCGGGACTGACGATGCGGTTGACGCCACCGAACTCGGTCGGCAGCCCGGTGCGAATTGTCCGGACCGATGAGCGGGGGAACTTCCGCTTTTCGGACCCGAACAACCGCTATCATGGCAAACACCTCCTGGAGGTCTATCAGGGCGCCGATCTCCTCTTCCGCAAAGAGATCGATACGCAACTCCCACGGGACAGACGGATCCTGGTCCGGGTCAGGGAGTAGAAACGGGGACGCAGCTAGAATCAATAATTAGCTGCGTCCCTGTTTCCACGAATGGTCTACGGTCCAACGGCGGCGAGCGAGGAAAAACGGATCGATTTTTCCGTAGGCATGGCCCGGTTTGGTGCCATACTAAAGAAGAGGACCGTTCGTCGAGATTGGACCCTGTTCGGTCTTTGACAAATCGACGGTCGGTGTCAGGCAGTAGCCAGTGGGGGAAGGTCTGCGCATGACCTGACCCCGCTGGTCCCGGCGTGGAGCGTGGGACGGGAGAATGGTGGTCAGTAGCACGAGAACAGTGGCCAGTGGCCAGTGAATGCGAAGAGTGGGAACTGGCGGCGCTAGAAAAGCGCCAAAACAAAGCCAAATCGCTCGGGCGTTAGTCCTTGACAGATTGCAACTTAAGACGAACCAAGGCGGAATAGGGCAGAAAAACAAAGCCAATTCTCGGCCGGCGGCGTGGGGCGCGGGGCGAGAGAACAGTGGCCAGTGGTCAGTCGCACGAGAACAGCGGTCAGTGAATGCGACGAGATGGAACTGGCGGTGTACTGATGCCAGTCTTGCCAATGGAACCGAGTCGGCCATGGCTTTCTCTGGGTGGCATGCTCGCGTTGTCGCGAGCATGGAGTGCCGCAGAGGTCATGCCGGCCAAGGATACCCCGCGGATCGTGTAACGCCAGGACTCTCCATGCTCACTCTGCGCGTGAGCATGGCACCCGTACCGATCGCCGTGGAGTCGAGAAGTGGAGTCGGCGCATCGTCTCGTTGACCCTGCTGGCCCCCGTAGAAAAGCGCCCAAACGAAGCCAATTGCTCGTGGTGTTAATCGTTGGCATATTGTGACTTAGGACGAACTAATGCGGGATCGAGCAGGAAAACGAAGCCAATTCCCTGCCCGCGGCGCGGGGCTCTGGCGACCCTCGCCGACCGCAGGCGCCGTGCCGAGAAAACAGCTCAAAGTCTACTTTCTCCTACCGCACGCCCGTCCAGTACCGGTGAAAGTGGGTCTTGAACGAAACCGCTCCGCGGTCGGAAAGACTGCGAACTCGCTCGTCTCCCGACGGCCTCAACAACTCACGCCCCTCCCCTGCGGGGGCCCGGCCCGGCTCGACCCCTCCCTTGAACGAAGGCGAT
>JBAUOX010001140.1:0-8561 GCA_049579985.1 Isosphaeraceae bacterium
GCGAAAGCTGGGGCGGGTGAAGGCCCAGGCGAAGGCCGACAGCAGGGCTTGCCAGATCGACCAGAGCCGCTTAGCGTGAGTCATGGGACATCTCCTGTTGCGGTGCCAAAGGGGTTCTATCCCCCCCTGTAGCTTCCGCTCGGGAGATGCCCCGCATCAAGAAGATTCAGAGGTTTAGATATAGTGTGCGTGTGTTCATTTATAGTGGAGTTTTTTAGGGAAACTACTGGATAAGAGGGCGTTTGAACATTGACGGAGTCGTTATCGTCGGCGGTCGACGACACAGTCACGTTTCCTTGCGGAGCCGTGATCGCGGCGCCCTGGGAGACGGTGGCAAGCGAGGTCGTGCTCAGGTTGTTGTAGGCACCCGAGAGCTGAACATTGTTTCCATTGGTCGGGAAGGTCCCCGTGTTCTGCATGACCAGGGCGGTCCCCGACGTGGTCGTGGTGGTATTCGAGGTGACCGAGACATCTCCGGTCGCCGTGATCGTGGCATCCTGATCGACCGTGGACTCGGCATCGGAGTTCGCCTTTGAGAATGCGAAACGCCCCGCCAAGACGCCGAAAAGGCTCGGGTACCAGTAGGTGGCCTCGCCAGTCGAATTGGCCGTCGCCGAGCTCGACACAGTCACGGAACCGGAGCTCTGGATTGACGCGGATTGCCCGATCTCGGTCGTGGCTGTCGCCTTGGTGATTAGAACCGAGATGGGCAAGGACAGGAATTGGTTGAGGTAATTGGCGATTGGGGAGCCGATCGCGGAAGCGGCGGCCAAGGCAGCAGTCGAGGCGTCCGCAAGTAAGTTGTTATCACCCGAAGTGGCGGTCAACGACACATCACCGCCCGTGATAACAACATTCTGATCGATGGAAATCATTGCCGTGAAATTGGGGTTGAACAAATCCATGAGTTGATTTACCAGCGAAAAATACGTTTGGCCCGTATCCGTATCAGTCGCCGTCAAGGTGATGGTGCCATCACCGCTGGAGCTGCTTCCTTTTGCCAGGAGTTGGTCGTAAGTGCCGACCGTGATCGCAGGAGCCGTGAGCGTGAGAGCCCCGGCCGAGCCGCTCCCTGACGAGGTGGAAATCGTGATCGGCTGGGAGGAAGAACCGTTCTCGACGGTAATGCTGCTTCCGGTGATCGAAAGGGCGCTGCCCAGCGTGGTCAGGTTTCCGGTGACCTCAACGGGCCCTAACGTGCTGTAGTTGCCGCCACCTTGATCCATTCCCGCCAGCTCGAGCGTACCGGTGGGCGCGGACTCTGACGTGGCCTTGTAGGTGACCGCCGTGTCCGAATTGACGGCAACGCTGGTGCTGGTGTAAGTGCTCGAACCGTCGGTGTTATACTCCACCACCCCACCAGCGACTTTCAAATACAGATTGTCCGTGCCAGTGTCGGTGGTAAAGTTGATGGAATTCGTCCCGGTCGAGAAGGTGACGCTCATCACGGTCCGGTCTTCGAGAGGTTCCAGCATCGCGGCGAAGGCCCTCGACCGGGCCCTTCGCTTCCTTCGGCTCATCTGCGGGTCTCGGCAGCACCGGTCTGGCACCTGTGTCGCACTGAACCACCTGGCCGAGGCGGAGAAAGTATTCATCATTCGCCTCACATGATGCTTCTGGACTCGCTCCGGTGTTCGACTCGACGTCGAGTTCCCTGAAGTGTCACAAGTGTCCAAGGATTAACGATTTGTACCACCGTTCAAGGCAACGAAGTAACGCGAGTAGGCTCCTACTGAACGAGCGCGGTGACATCCCTGGGGGTCCCATCACCTGACCGCGACCAGCCGCAATCGCCAGCCTGGCTGACTTCTGGGACCCCGACTCTGTTCCTTCATAGAAACCCTAGGACGCGATTGACCAGTGATAGTTGTCATAGTGCTGCCGAATCCGACAGGCACTCGCCTTTGGGTTGGATCCCTCCGGTGCGGTTGGTCTGCAAACTCAACCATTGCCCCGATCGTGACTGCCCCGGCCACGCCACGACCAAGGGCCCCGAACAGGAAGCCACAATCGCACCACCGAACTGGAGAAGGGGAAAAGGGTCATCACTGAATAGTGCTTTCTTAACTCCTAAGCCGCTTGCATCAAGTGTTTACGTGCATGTCCCCGGGGCTCCTTCCCCTTTCGAACGGTCGATATCAGTGACGTCCCTTTGTCCCGTCCCCCGGGCTGCCGGAACTCCAGTTTTTTCTACTTGAACGAAACCGCTCCGCGGTGGGAACGACTGCGAACTCGCTCGTCTACCCACGGCGTCAACAACTCACGCCCCTCCCCTGCGGGGGCCCGGCCCGGCTCGACCCCTCCCTGGAACCAGGGCGATCCGCCGTGCTCATTTCCACCTTGGCCACCGGGCCCCCGGCAGGGGTGGGCGGCGAGCTCGGACCGTTTCTGTCTGTTTGAACTCCGCGTTTCTCAACATTTCTATACATTTTACGGCTCATTTGTTCAGGCCATGGATACCCAGCTCGGCGCGCGGCATCGACGGCGGACCCCGACGATTCACCGAGGTCGTGCTCAACGAACAATCTCTGAGGGGAGCTTCGATGAAATCCAGCAGGTCGCAGGACGCGACGTCTGCAACGCGGTCCAAAACGTCGTTGGCAGCCATGGCGGCCGTCGCCACGCGGGCGTTGATGGCAGCCCGATACGTAGCTTTTCGTAGCATCTGGCCCCTGCCGGGTGGGTCATGCAACCAATCAAGACCTGGAGCTGATTGTTGACACCAGGAAATAGTGACTGAAAAACGAGCCGGACTCCGGAAAACACGGGATCTGCGCTGGCAGGTGCGGAGGTTGGGTTAAAAGGCCCCGTCAGGGCGACGGCAATCATCTTGTTCCAGCTCGTCCCAGGTTTGCTCCAGCTTTCGCTCGTCCCGGCCGACGAGCGCCAGCCGCAGTCCCAGTGCATCGAGCGTCCGCGCGATCCCCCTACCGATCCCGCTCCCCGCCCCCGTGATCAGAGCCGTCGTCAACGTCGCGGCCAAGGCCCACTTCCTTCGATGCCAGATCAGCGTTCCTACCGACAAAACCGAAAGCCCCGGCGCCTTCCTTCACCTGGAAGACGCGGGGCTCTTCGACTGTCAGAATTGTAACGCTGGCAGCCAGGCGGTGCGACGTTCACGCGGTAGGAAGCCGGGAGCGTCTCGGTTTCAGGACCTCTGGCCGCCGTCGAGCCATCGACCAGCCGGTGCGCGTGATCAGGTCAGGTCGAGCCGATCAGCGGCGCACCGGGCGGCGCGACGTCGCCATCTTCACGGCGAGGCTGCCCGTGGGATAGATCAGTCCCGACGGCGAAAGGTCGCTCGGCTGGGATACCGCGTTCCAGATGTGAACCTGGCTCACGCTCGCCGAAGCGGTCTGGTCACTTCCCGTTCCCGCCGCCCAGGCGCTCATGGCCTTGAGCAGCGAAGCGAAATTGTCCTGGGGCAGCGATGGCAGCATGCTCGACTGGGACGCATTGAGCGAGTTGACCTGCTCGCCGTTGACGAAAACCTGCACGTTGGGCGAGAGGCCAGAGTTCGATGGAGCCGGAGTCGCCTGGAAGACGACCGCAGCGCCGGCGGACGGCGTGCTGGATGGCGTCGTCACCGTGCTCGTCGTCGGCGTGCTGGATGACGTCGTCGCCGTGCTTGCCGTCGGCGTGCTGGATGGCGTCGTCGCCGTGCTTGCCGTCGGCGTGCTGGATGGCGTCGCCGCCGTGCTGACCGTCGGCGTGCTGGATGGCGTCGCCGCCGTGCTGACCGGCGGCGTGCTGGCCGAAACAGAGGGGACCGTAGTCGCGGTCACCGTGCTCGTAATCCCTGGGGTCGTCTGCAAGGCGGGAATGGAGACCGTGACGGGGGCAGAAGCGGCCGCGGGCGCCGGGCTCGAGGTCGCCGAGGGAATCAGGGCGGCGGCCTTGGCAATATCGAGCCTGCCAATCGTCAGGCCCGTCACCGGATCGTAGATCGGGTCAGAGCCCTGCTCGAGCCATTGGGTCACCTGGTCGACCGTGGGCAAGGTCCCGAACCTGGCCTGGTAAATCTGCTGCAACAAGACGACCGCGCCGGTCACCAGCGGCGTGGCGAAACTGGTGCCCTCGACGCTGGAGTAACCGCTGTTTCCCGTAGGAGCGACCATTCCCTCGCCCGGCGCCGCCAGGTCGGTCATCGTGCCCATGCCCGTCACCGCGCCGAGGCGCTGGGCGTCCGGTAGCAGGTGATCGCTGGTGTCGGTGGCCGTCACGCTGATCACGCCGGCGACGATCGCGGTGAATCCCTCGCCTTGCTGTCCCGTGAAGCTGTTGCCGGTCGCGGACACCACAGGAATGTTCATGGCCCCGAGCTGGCCGATGAGGTTGGTGATCTGCTCGCCGGCTCCGCCATCCTGGGCAAACCAGTTTTGAGCGTAGTTGCCACCATCAGACAACGACATGTTGACTACATTAATGTTGTAGTGGCTGTGATTATTGACGACCCACTGGAGGGCACTGGCGATGCTGCTCAGAGAGGCGGTGTTGTCGGAGCCCGTGACGCGCAAGGCGACGATCTTGACGCCAGGCGCGACGCCCAGGTTATTGGGATCGTCGGAGCCGATCAGCCCGGCAACGGCAGTACCGTGCTGCGAGCTGGTCGCCATGGGATCTGGGGTATTGGTGGCGAAGTCGTACCCCGCGACGACCTTTGCGTTCGGGCCGAACCCACCGCCCAGGGCCGGGTTGTTGTAATCGACCCCGGTATCGATCACCGCGACGGTCATGCCGGTGCCGTCGACGCCATATTCCTGGCGGGCCGCGGCGGCGCCCACGATCGGGTCGAAGGCGGTCGGGGTTCCGGTCAAGAGGGTGCCGGCCGGCCGCTGGAGGGGTGTCGCGGGCTGGGCTATGTGAGCTTGAAGAGCGGCCGCGTGAGGATCAGAGGCAGCCGAATTGGGCAGGCTGGGGCCAGCACCGGTCGAGAGCAGACAGCGCTCATCAAGTTGTTCAAGGCTGGGGCGATGTCGACGAAGCGACAGACGACTGCGGATGCGGTTTTGCGTCCATACCATGAATCGAAACTCCCCAGACGGCCGCCATGCCATTGGCTCAGGCCGCCCCGCAAATCGGTTGTGAACGCCCCCCCTCCATGGCGTGCGCCGGACGCGGGCCGAATCGGTTCGGCCAGGCGCACGGCGCCCGGCGACCCGGCCCGATCGGTGATCGAGACAGGGTTTGCAGAGCGTGTGACACGGTTGTTCGGTTCGCGAACGGCTACCGGCGGCTGATCGAGGGAACGCACCCGGCTTGCCACTGCTGGCACCACGGGGGCAATCGTCTCCTCGTTGCCTCGTTGCCTCCGATCTTTTAACCTGGGCGCAGAGAATCGACGGCCGGCCGGTGCGGGACAAAAGAGTCTGGGGACACTCCTCCCCCACTCCCGGCGACGGTGATTCAGCAACGACCTCCTGGCGCAGACCGGGCTGAATCATTCCGCCCGGCCCATTCGGACCTGGCCAACAAGCGGCCTGGTCCCCGGCGCGATCCGCTCGCACCCCGTCGATCGTCGTCCGGCCACTCCGTCTTGTGTCCCATCATGGGACGCTCTAGAGTGAGGGCGACTATCGACGGCCCTGCCCGAGACCTGGCCTTGGTCAGTGCCCCTTCTATCGGTTCGGACTTCAAGCGAGGCCGCCCCGAAAATGGAAATCATCGCGGTGATCCCCGCCCGGTTCGCTTCAACCCGATTGCCCGGCAAACCCCTCCTATCCGAAACCGGCCGGCCCCTGATCCAGCACGTGGTGGAAGCGGCGCGACGGGCAAAATCGCTACATCGCATCATCGTCGCCACCGACGACCCGCGGATCGCCGACGTCGTGGCCGGCTTCGGAGGAGAGCCCATGATGACCCGCGCCGATCACGCCACCGGCACCGACCGCGTCGCGGAGGTGGCCGCGCGAATCGAGCAAGCCGGCATCATCGTCAACGTCCAGGGGGACGAGCCGGAAATCGCCGGCAGTACCATCGATCGCCTCGTGTCGCTCTTGGAAAGCGATCGCGACGCCCCCATGGCAACCCTGGCCACGCCCATTCGCGACCCGGCCGTCTATCGCGACCCCTCCTGCGTCAAGGTCGTCTGCTCCCGCCGCGATCGCGCCCTCTACTTCTCCCGCAGCCCGATCCCCTTTCATCGCGACGGTCTGCCGGACCCCGCCGCGAGCCCTTTCGTGGCCCACCTCCATCTTGGCCTCTACGCCTATCGCCGCGAGTTCCTGCTCTCGATCAGCTCCCTGCCCCGTTCTCCTCTGGAGGCCGCCGAGAAGCTCGAGCAGCTCCGCGTCCTCGAAGCCGGCCACCCCATCGCCATTGGCATCGTCGACGAGCCCGGCATCGGCATCGACACGCCGGAGGATTATCGGCGGTTTGTGAACCGGTTCCGGAAGAGTCAGGGTGGAGGCTGAAAGACCAGAGGAGGTGCGTCATCACATACCGGATATGCCCGCCGGTCACGATCCAGGTGAGTAGTCGTCTGGCTGCCTCGGTGGGTGTTCTCCAGCGGCAAACAGGATTCGCCTCAAATTGACCAGTCCGGGCCGATTGAGCTGAAGGGCGTCGATCGACGCGCGGCCGGTAGGGGTGAGCCCGATGACGAGCGACGCGTCCTCATTCCAGGCAAAATGCTCTGACCAGGACTGTTTACGTGGATGGAATAGGAGGACGAGTTGGCCCGACACCGGATCACTCGCATGGGTCTTTCGATACTTATGGTTGTTGCATCCCTGGCAGGAGAGGGCAAGATTCTCGAGGTGTGTCGGGCCTTCTTGACTTCGGGGAACAATATGCTCGACCGAGAACGGTTGCATGGCGAACCGAGCCTGGCTACGGCAATACTCACAGAGTTCGCCTGGTCGTGCCCAGACCGCTTTCCGAACGGACGACGGGATCCGTTCCTCACTCATGGATCGGCGCCGGAATTCCAAGGTCAATCATGAGCGTTTCCAGCGAGATTCCGCGCGAGCGAGCAAGGTCGATTAGGGCGGAGACACGATCGGCCTCAAAGCTCTCGACGACATTAGTGAGTTGCCGCAGCTCCGCCAGTTCGTTCTGGTCCAGATTCTCTGATTGTCGCGTGGCGATCAACTCGGCGTAGCGCCGCCCCAGGTCCTCAGGCAATCCCCGATTGACCCTGAGTAGCAACTGTGAATCGGTGGCCGACAATGCCGGCGATTCGCGCCTGGCGCGGAGGCTCAGGACCTGGGAAACGAATTGCTCTAATTCCTGCGGGCTGAGCTGTTCGACAGCTTTGAGCAGCTCCTCCCGGGAGACTTCGGCTTCAACGTGAATGGTCGGCATAAGATCGTTCTCAATCTCCACGAGGCACAGCACCTCCGGCCGTCTCCCTCATCATACTACCATTCAGCGGCCTGCATGACAGCTCCAGGTCAACGTGCAGCGTCTCTGGCACCGCCTTGATCACAGCGGGTCGTCGCAAGCTCGACAGACAAAAAGCTGCTCGAGAGGAAGCCATCGGTTACCGAGATTGATTGCCAGCCGGCATGTAATCGGGCTTCAAGCCGAGCGGGCTTCTTGCTCCCGCGCCAGGCGGTTTTGCAGCAGGGCCATGACGGCGGCTTCTTCAGGGCGAAGGTTGCCGAGCGACTCGTGCATCTCCTCTCTCGCTCGCTGCCGCAGGGTCTCGATCAGCGAGCCGTCGAGGTAAGCATCGAGAACCATTGGGTGAACGTAGCACTTGCGACAGAAAGATTCCTGAACCCTTTTCCGCCTCGTCCGTGATCGAGGTATGGTCACCGATGACAATCTGGAGTCGATCCTTGCGGAGAAGAATGGCTATCTTGTGGGCGTAAAGCGGCAACGCAATCAGAAGCTGACCGAGTGGTTGGCTGCGGTTGATGAGGCCAAGTGGATCTCTTGCCCGGTTGGGATCACCACCCAGGAACGAACCAATCCGCCGCGCACTTGAGCAAAGGAAATCCCATCCGGAGTCGATGGCATGCGGGTCATCATCGTCGATTGCGACGAACACCGTACCTACGAAGAAGACCTGCGCCAGAAATCAATGGAGCGGACGCGCAACGATCTGCAGAAACTCCAGGAGCGTGTGGCGGCAGGCAAGTTGAAAACAGCCCGAGAAGATCGGTGCAGCAGCCGAGCGAGTCCTGCAACGTAACCATGGTTATCTCTACACTATTGCTGGGAAATCCACTAGCCTGGATTCCCATCAAGGGGAAACCGGCTAACATTCAAGGCCGGATTCTTGGAGAAAAGCCCGGAGTTTTCGCCTTTTTCTGCTGGATCTGGTTATGTTCCCGCGAGAGTTAAAAGGGGGTCAGCCACCAGGTTAACATAGCCGTCCTGAATTTTATATACGTTGATCCTTATTCGTTTGCTCCTGGAAAACAAGGGGTTTGCGAGACGCGCCAGTCACATTTACAATAATGAATTTATCGCGTTGACACCGTGGATGGCCATCGTCTCAGTTCAGGGATCGCCTAACATGCCGTGAAGTCACTGACGGAGCAATGGTGAGCCGAACCCCCTTGAAATCCAGGGGGAAACCAACATCGACGAATCATTGGTTGTTGGTGGTT
>JBAUOX010001141.1:0-2987 GCA_049579985.1 Isosphaeraceae bacterium
CGAAGTTGATGGGTAATTCGGTGGCCACAGCTACCTAAAGCCATTAGAAACAGGAACTTGTCGCTGGTTCTTTTCAAGCTCCCTATCCGTCCCAGACTATCACTCAGGACTTTTGTCGGAAACGTCATAGTTGCCTTGAGCAACAAATGTCCGGGATGTTGCAAGTTGATTGACGGCAACCAGAGCACCTGTCCAAGGATCGAGAGCAAAACGACAAAGGCCACCGCGGTGGGTGGGCCTTTGTCGTTCATCGGCTATGATGAATCCGGTCCGGTCCGATCAATAATCTCTGCCACGCAGAGGCGGACCAGTGCCGTGGAGTGGCTGGTAATAGAGATCGGTCGGGATCTTGTCGCCGGGCCGCCAGTAACCCAGGTCATACTGGGCTTCCCAGGGGGGATCGACGACCAAAGCGTAGGGTAAGGTGATGATTTGCCAGGCGAAGAGGCCCACGGAGAAGAAGGGCTGGACCATCTGGTTCCGCTGGGTGGTCTGGGTGTGATCGTCAACCGGATAGGCCATGTACCGCCCGAGCGGTCCAAAGTACTGCTCGACGCTGTGGCCGTAGCGCTCCAGCATGGGATCCTGGAAATAAAGGGGCATGTGGCAAGTTGCAGCGGCGGCCCAGTACTTGCGTTGGGCGCTCCACTCACGGCGCCCCAGCGGGACCCAATCCTCGGGGACGGGGATGGCCCGGATAGGCCGGGCCTCAGCCGGGCTCGGAGCCCGGCTGATGTCCACCTGGGTCTGGGTCTGGGTTCGGAGATCAGTGATGCTGTCAGGAGCCCCTGCAACGGGAGGCTGAGGGTCGGGAACCGGACGGGTCTGTTTGCGGGTCAGCTCTTCCTCTTGCATGCGAGCAATCTCGTCAACTCGCCGCTGAAGATCGGGGCGGAGGGTAGACGGAGGATTCTCGCGCTGGGGAATGAAGAAATCGGAGTTGGACGCTGCCGCGGGGCCCATCGCAGCGCCCATCGCCGCCGGTGCCGCAAGAGGAGCGGCGGCGGCAGGTTCGGTGATACGAGCTCCAGCCTGGGCCGGGGCCGGGGCCGGGGCTGGGACTGCAACCGCAGCTTCGTTTACGACAGTGGGAGCGGCTGTCTCGGGACCGGGCCTGGTTCCAACGGCGCCGGCAGGTTGTGGGGTTTTCAACGCTGCTGGGCTTGCTCCCCCGGCCGTTTGTGGAGCGGCTGAATCTGCAGCCACGGGCTGCGTGGGGTCCGTTTCGGCGACAGGGGCCGGTTTCGAGATCGAATCCAGACCTACCGGCGGATTGCCTCTCACGCCCGGAGGTAATGCGGGCGGCTCCTCAGCGGCAGGAGGCAAGGGGTCTAACTTGGTCTTCGGGTCGGCGTCACCAGCTGCGCCCTGGGGTAGGGGAGGCAGATCATCGGGAACCAATGCCTCGGCCGGGGGAGCAGCGTCACCGGCCGGGAGAACCGGTTCGGCGGCAGGTGCTTTGGCCTTTGCATCGTCTCGTTTCGGTTCGGATTCGCGAGCCGTCTGCTCCGGAAGTGGGGGCAAGTCTTCCGATGTTGTCCCCTGGGGTGGAGTCGGAGTTGTCGCCAATGGGGTGGCTGGGGCCTGACCCGGCTCGGCCGTCGTGGGCGAACTGTCCTTGGCGGTCCGAGGCGTTGAATTCTTGGGCTTGTCGGATTCGCTTCCAAGCGGCGGTAAGGGGACCGAATCAAGGTCACTCGAGGGTGGATCAGGAGGGGGTACAGGCTTGGCACCGGGATCCGTGGGCTGTTCCAGGCTAATCGGGGCGGGAGACGCCGCCGGCTGCTCGGAAACCGATTCGGGAGCACGCGGAGCGGATGCCGCAATGGCATTCACGTCGACCGTCAGGGGAGGCTTCGCGCCCATTGCGTCCGACGCTGGTCCAGGCTGAGCGGACCCGGTCGGTTGTACGGGCGCCAGTTGCACGGATTCAGGAGCGGCGGGCATGGGTTCGGCTGCCGCCGACGAGGGGGCTGGAGCCGGGGCGGAGCCCGCAAGTGATGGTGGTGCCGCATTCGGATCGGCCGGAGGCGCACTGGCCCGCGGCTGAAGCTCAACCGTGGTTGCAACTACGGCCAGGGTGGCGGGGGCTTGCGGCAAGTCGGGTTTCTGGGCTCCCGTCTGGGCTTCGCCCACGGGCGTCACGGGAGGCAGCGGCGGGAGGAGATCGGCTGCGGTTGCGGCGTCGAGCTTGGGCTTGGCGGCGGGAGTTGAGGCAAGCGTCGTCGAATCGGCTGCTGGTTGTGGCGGCGGGTCTGCGATCTTTGTGAATTTTTCGGCAATCGCCTCGGGCGAGCCGGTAGCGCTTGGCAGCTTGCTCATACCGGAGAGCTGAGCCGGTTGATCGGCTGCGATCGGTAGAAGCTGGGGCATCTCACCCGTAACGGGCGCAGGTGTGGCGCTTGCCGGAGAAGGCGAGGGAATCGGGCTGGCGATCTCGGCGCCGGTGAGGCGAATCGGCTGACCCTGATCGTCGCCTTCACGGTTGGGCGTCCGCACGAGGGGTTCCCTGCCTTGGGGTGGAGAGACAGACGGCTTTGCGGCAGTTTGTGGATCCGGCCTGGCAGGAGAGAAACCCCCAGACCGCCGCGTTCTCCGGCTCAATGCATAGGGAGCCTGGCTGCCCACCGCCTCGCGAAGGCCGCGCTGGGCTCGCTCGATTGCCTGCTTGAGCGTGCGCCTCTCGGAGTTGTTGAGCTCCTTCTGGCGGGTTTCCGCCTCGCGGAGATATTTCAGGGCCCGCTCATACTCTTGGTAGTTGATGTAATCAAGACCGTTACGCAGCAAGTAACGTGCCCCACGAGTGGCCGCCATGCCGACGATGGGATCGGTATCGGTGCCGGGCCCCGCCTCGGGGTTGGATGTGGGCGTTGAGCCTGGCGCAGGCGCGGACTCGGATGCCGACGCAGCGGAATCGCCACGTCGAGCGCTGGCCGACGGCAGGATCTGCTGAGCCGAGACCGCTGAGGCCGCGAGTGCGGCCCCAA
>JBAUOX010001142.1:0-1847 GCA_049579985.1 Isosphaeraceae bacterium
GATTAGGGATCACGGACTTCTCATGTTAGGTGTTCATCTTAAATCGGTGATTACATACCCAATAAGCCGAGTTTACTCAACATGACGTAAAGCAAATTCCGTGCCGTGAGTGGACTGAACGGTTACCATTCGTGATCGTGCAGGCGCTCGATGAGCGCCTGCTCGAGCGCAGCGGAATCGGCCGAGCCCTCGACCGCGGCCTTGAAGCCCTCGACCGCGGCCTTGAGAGAATCGGCGAGATCGGCGGGGAGCTTCAGGTCGGTGCCGGGCGGCAACTCGCGAATGGCGAACGACCAGGCGACGGGGGTGCCCAGCACCCGGGTGGCGTGGACGTCCTGCGGGCAGTCGAAGACGGGCGCCGCAAGGAGACGAGCCGGCAATTCCGATGGCTCTCCCGCATCGTGGTGAGCGTCATCGCGCCAGACGATGACACGCAACTTGCCGCTTTGCGGGTCCACCAGCAAGGCCTGACATGACTCGACCTTGCGGTGTGATCCCTCGATGAGAAAGGTGTTGGGCGACCGGAGCAGGGCAAAAGTCGGGGTTGCGGCGTCCAGGTGGGTGCGTGAGACCTCGTACGCCATCGCCGCCAGGATAATGCGCTGTTTTGCCGTCCACGAACCGCGCGTGCCTTCCACCGCCGCGGGTGAGATCACCCGATCGCTGACGCCGTCCTGGCCGGGAGCACAGATCCCCACTCCCACCCGCGCAAGGTAATAGCTCGATCCGAACTCCGGCTCCGAGCGCCTGATGTCGGCCACGATCACCGGGCGAATTCGCCGGGCCGTCTCGAATGCCTGGCTCGAGACCGTATCGAGATCGCCCGTGGCCAGATTCGGGATCGATTTGATGACCAGATGGCTCCAGCCCTGCGGTGCGGACTGACCCTCGAGCCGGCTGCCCGGGTCCAGATGAACGAGCCGCGGTGCCTGAAGATGAGCCGAGATCGGCGATGGCGCCCCGACCGGCAAGCCATCGGTCAATTCGCGGGCACGGAAGAGTCGCCCCCTCATCCCGGGCGCGAGCATCAAGGTCAGGAGCGCGACCAGCAGAATCAGTGTTTGCCGGTTCTTGAACAGCCGAAGTGCGCGCCTGGGAGCGTGAATCATCACGTTGTAATACCTCAGGGGTTGCAGCCATCGCCAGACTTGGTGAGGCCTTGGCTGCTGATGGAAACACTCCCTTTTACCCGATTTATCAGCCAGGTGCCAGCGCCCTGTGGATCATGATCCGTGTGCGGCCGTCACCTGTGCCGATCCTGGAAGCCTGAAAAAACCTCGAACCCAGGACGTCCATCGGGTCACGGGAAGCAAGAATCGTTCCGCCGGCGCGAAAGTTCTTGCTCGGACCCAGCGCCTACCCAATGGTCCGGTGGCTCCTGGACTGAGGAAGGGATGGATGAGGGCCAGGCAACGAACGAAGACAACGGTCAACGGCGGGCGTGATTCGCGTTGGTCATCAGCCCCTACGTGGTCGTGCCGGGAACGCAGCCGAAGGTCCCGGTGAAGTTCGAGTACGCCGATGAGAGCGACCCCGGACCGTACCCGATCCCGCGTGACGCGCCGATCGAGGGGGGCGAGAAGTCCCAGGGCGACCGTCATGTCCTGGTGATCGATCGCGATCATGGCAGGCTCTACGAGTTATTACCCCGGCAACCAAGATCCGCACATATCCTTGCAGCCGATTCGGTCCGGCAACAGCCGATCGCGGCTCCCGAGGAATCAGAGATCAACCACGGAATCCACCGAAATACACGGAAAAGAGAATCCGAATCAACTTCCCCTTTCCGTGTCCTTCCGTTCTACTAACGTTCAAAATCTTCGAGGCGTGCGCAGATTTCCTAACGC
>JBAUOX010001143.1:0-1971 GCA_049579985.1 Isosphaeraceae bacterium
GCGGGCGAATTCGTCTTGCTTCTCCTGGGAAAGCAGGCTCATGGGCAGGTCGGTCAGGAATGGGCCGGGGGCCAGGCAGTTGACGGTGATGCCGAAGGGCCCCAGGTCGTTGGCGCTGGCCCGGGCCAGACCCAGGAGTGCGCTCTTGGTCGCCGAGTAGGCGTTGCGGCCGCCGGCCGAGCTGAAGCCCATGATCGATGAGATGTGGATGATCCGGCCCCACCGCCGCTCTTTCATGAAGGGCACAAGCGCCCGCGTCAGCGCCATGCAAGAGCTCAGGTTCAGCTCGACGAGATTGTCCCAGTCCTCGTCACGAACCTGGTCGATCGGCTGGGGAAGATTGCTGCCCGCGTTATTGACCAGGATATCGACGCGGCCGAGCGCCTCGATGGCCGCCTGGGCAAGCTGGTCGGCCTGGTCGCGATGACTCATGTCGGCGACTGCGTACTCGACCCGGGCCGTCGAGGCGGACCGTATTTCCCTGGCTGCGGCCTGAAGCTCGTTCTCGTGCCGGCTGGAGATGAAAACATCGGCACCGGCCTGGGCGAAACCCAGAGCCATGGCCTTGCCCAAGCCCTTGCTTCCCCCGGTCACCAGAGCCGCTCGACCCGACAGATCAAAGAGTTTTGCAAGCATCCTGGTTTCCTCCGAAGCAGACTCAGACGTCCTCGCACCGCGGTCAGTATCGCTTGCCGATTGTACGCAATAGATAGAGAAAAACGATCGCACCGACCGTGGCCGTGATCAGGCTGCCAATCAGATTCGAGGCACTCAGTCCAAGGAGCGAGAACAGGATTCCGCCCAGGAATGCGCCGACGACGCCGACGATCAGGTCGTTGACCAAGCCGTAGCTTTTGCCCTTGGTGACCTGGCCGGCGAGCCAGCCGGCGACGAGGCCAATGAGCAAGAAAAAAATGAGATGGATCAGGCTGCCCATGATGATCGTTGGTCCTCGGAGGAGTCTGGTTTAACATGGAATGACGCAGATCCGAATCGCAGAGCGTTGAGAAGCTCCGCGTGTGTACCCATGTCAGGCCGCGAGTTCCTTCCGAAAGGATGGGAGATCGGAGCAAACGGCAGCAAGTTTGACCAGTTCCTTCAACCTCGCGTCGTCGGCAATGGTCTCGAGCTGGGTTGCAATCTCTTCGGCCTGGGGGCCGAAACGTGCGACCAGAACATCGACAAGTGTGCGAAGCTTGGCTTCGCGGGTCCACTCAGCCTTGAGTTCTTGAAGTACAGGTGATTCGATCATGGCATTTCGGCCTCCCAGGAGCTGGAACAGTTCGACCTCATTATACCGCAAGCCCGCCAGAACCTGCGTGACGGCCAGCAGGTTTTCACGCTCCTCGGGCGGTGCTTCCTCGTCGATTCGCGCACGGCACTGCTGGAAAATCGGCTCAGGAGGACCATCAAAGTGGGTGAGGGGAACCCAGGGAACCAGGCCGACATCATGAGCATCCAGGAGCGTCTCCGCGGGAATCGACCAGAGCTGGACGACCTTCCAGCGGACGGACCACTGGGTCATCCCTCCCGGGCTCATCATCTCGAGAGAGCCAGTGACTTGAAGGTTCCCCCTGGGATGCAGCACCAGCGTGATCACGTCGGGAACAACTCGCCGGTCAAGGTAGACCAAGGTCATATCGCGGAGGACCTGCTCCGCGATGCGAGATTCGGGATAAGTCGCAAGCTCGAGAACGAAGAGACTCGACTCCAATTGTCCCTGGAGAAGCGCCTCGATCAGGCCGTCCGGCAGTTGCCTGGGCTGGACCACCTCGGCTTGAAGCGGGCGCCATGTTTCAATTCCGACGATCCCTGCCATCCTGAGGGATCGAATCGCCATGATGCTGGATCAACCATTTGCTGCTCTTGTCGTATTCGTGCATCGAGCGTCCGGTCAGAATGCAAGTTGCTTGGGCATCGCGATCAATCAACCCCGCAGGCGGCGCGGGCGCGGTCGAGGACCTTGCGGGC
>JBAUOX010001144.1:0-17332 GCA_049579985.1 Isosphaeraceae bacterium
CAATCCCCGGAACGGCAGCGGGGACGGCTCGTAAGAGACAGTTCACCGTGGCGTCGGCCACCTCGTCGACCGTTTCTTGCTTGGGGCAGGACAATCCCGGAAGCACCATGTTGGGCTTGAGGATCATACCCTCCAGCGTCACCCGTTGTGTGTAAAGCTGGTGGAAAACCGTTCGCAGGACTTCCTCCGTTACCTCGCGGCACCGCTCTAGGCTATGCTCGCCGTCCATGAGCACTTCCGGCTCGACGACGGGGACCAGTCCGCCTTCCTGGCACAACGCGGCATAACGAGCCAAAGCCTGCGCGTTGGCCTCGATGCAGCCTCGGCTGGGAATGCCATCGCCCAGGGCAATCACCGCGCGCCACTTGGCAAAACGGGCGCCCATTCGAGAATACTCCTTGAGGCGGCCACGCAATCGGTCCAGACCCTCGGTTATCTTCTCTCCTGGGTGACCTGCCATGTCCTTGGCACCGATGTCAACTTTGATGCCGGGAATGATTCCCGCATCGATGAGGACTTTGATTAAGGGTGTGCCATCGTTCTTCTGCTGGCGGATCGTCTCGTCGTAGAGGATCGCCCCACTGATGCTTTCGCCGAGGCCGGGCGTGGTCACGATCAACTCTCGATAAGCGCGCCGGGCCTCCTCGGTCTGGGGAATCCCCAACCTGGCAAACCGTTTGTTGCAGGTTGGATTGCTTTCATCCATCGCCAGCAGGCCCTTGTCGCCGGCGGCCAGCGTTTTCGCGGTGCCTGTAAGCTCTTGTGCATTCATTTGGGGTTGCCCCACTTCCAATTGCGGATTTCCGGCATGTCGACGCCGTGCTTGTCGATGTACCGCCTGTGCTCGATCAGCTTGTCCGCAAGCTGCTGCTTGAGATAGGCCCCCTTGGTACCCGTCTGGGGCAGGCGATCGATCGTATCCATCACCAGGTGGAAACGATCCATGTCGTTCATGACCGTCATGTCGAAGGCGGTCGTGATCGTGCCCTCTTCCTTGTAGCCTCGGACGTGCAGGTTGCGGTTGGCTCGGCGGTACGTCAGCCGGTGGATCAGCCAGGGGTATCCATGGAAGGCAAAGATGATGTGTTTGTCCTTCGTGAAAAGCGAATCGTAGTCCGTCTCGCTCATCCCGTGCGGACCCTCGGTGTCGGGTTCCAGCTTCATGAGATCGACGACATTGACCACCCGGATCTTCAGATCGGGCAGATGCTCGCGGAGAATGGAAACGGCGGCCAGCGTTTCCAGCGTGGGGACGTCGCCGCAACAGGCCATCACCACGTCCGGTTCGCCCTCCTGATCGTTGCTGGCCCATTGCCAGATGCCGATCCCCTCGGTGCAATGCTCGACGGCGGCGTCCATGGTCAGCCATTGGGGCGCATCGTGCTTGCCGCAAACCACGAGATTGATGTAGTTCAGACTGCGCAGGCAATGATCCATGACCGACAAGAGGCAGTTGGCGTCGGGCGGGAGGTAGACGCGCACCATCTCGGACTTCTTGTTGATGACGTGGTCGATGAATCCGGGGTCCTGGTGTGTGAAGCCGTTGTGATCCTGCCGCCAGACGTGGGAGGTCAGCAGGTAGTTCAGCGAGGCGATATCCCGCCGCCACGCCAGTTCCGAACACATCTTCAACCACTTGGCGTGCTGAGTGAACATCGAATCGACGATGCGGATGAACGCCTCGTAGCTATTGAACAGCCCGTGCCGCCCGGTCAGAAGGTATCCCTCCAGCCAGCCCTCGCATTGATGCTCGCTGAGCATCTCCATGACGTCTCCGCTGGGCTCGAGGAACTCATCATTCTCCACCGTCTCGGCTTCCCACTGCCGATTGGTGACTTCAAAGACAGCCTCCAGCCGATTGGAGATCGTCTCGTCGGGACCGAAGACTCGGAAGCTCCGCGGATCCTCGTTCAGCTTGATCACGTCGCGCAGGAACGGGCCCAGCACGTGCACATTGCCGGCCTCGACTGCGGTGGGCGCGGGGACCTTGACGGCGTAGTTGCGGAAGTCCGGCATGTGGAGCTCGCGCAGCAGTTTCCCACCGTTGGCGTGGGGATTGGCGCCCATCCGTCGGTCGCCCTTCGGCGCCAGCTCGGCCAGTTCGGGCAGGAGCCGGCCGTGCTCGTCGAAGAGTTCTTCCGGCTTGTAGCTTCTCAGCCAGCTCTCGAGCTGCACGAGATGCTCGGGAGGAGTCGATGAAGATACGGAGAGCGGCACCTGGTGCGCCCGGAACGTGCCCTCGACCGGAAGGCCATCGATGACTTTCGGTCCGGTCCACCCTTTGAGCGATCTGAGGACGATCATCGGCCAGCGCGGGCGTGTGGCGTCGCCTTGGAGGCGCGCGTCGTGCTGGATCTTTTGGATTTGCTCCACCACCTTATCGAGGGTCGCGGCCATGGTCTGATGCATCTCCTCTGGCTCTTCTCCCTCGACGAAGAAAGGCGTCCAGCCGTAGCCGCGGAGCAACTGGTCCAGTTCCTCGTGGGTGATGCGTGCGAGGACGGTCGGGTTGGAGATCTTGAAGCCGTTGAGGTGCAGGATCGGCAGCACCACACCGTCGCTGACCGGGTCGAGGAACTTGTTGGAATGCCATGCGGTGGCCAGTGGGCCGGTCTCGGCTTCGCCGTCGCCGACGACGCAGGCGACGACCAGCTCGGGATTGTCAAATGCTGCCCCGAAGGCATGGCTGATCGAATACCCTAGCTCGCCGCCCTCATGAATCGACCCCGGCGTCTGCGGCGAAACGTGACTGGAAATCCCTCCGGGAAAGGAGAACTGCTGGAACAGCCTCTGGAGCCCGGCCTCATCCTGGCTGACGTTGGGATAGACCTCGCTGTAGGTGCCCTCGAGGTAGACGTTGCCCACCACCGCCGGGGCGCCATGGCCGGGGCCGGAAATGTAGATTATGTTGAGGTCATGCTGTTTGATGACCCGGTTCAGATGCGCGTAGATGAAGTTCTGTCCGGGCGTCGTGCCCCAGTGCCCCAGCAACAGTTGTTTCACATGCTCCAGCTTCAGCGGCTCCCGAAGCAAAGGGTTTGCGCAGAGATAGATCTGGCCGACGGACAGGTAATTCGCGGCCCGCCAGTAGGCATTGATCTTGCGGAGTTGTTCCGGGTCGAGGGGACCCTTCTTGTCCGGAGATTGCGATGCCCGTATCGTCGGGGGCGGAGCAGTGCGGAGTCTTTTCTGCTCGTGGTCGCTCTTCTTGACTTTGGGTTTCGACATCGGCTGGCTCCTTCATCAGGTTCGATTGGTCTGAATTCGTGGACGACGAGAAATCATGATGGCCGCGGTGTGAGACGAGCCGCGGCCCTGGCGATCATCAACTCTTCGTCGGTGCGGATGACCCGGACCTTGACAGGGCCTTGGTCGGTCGAGATCAGGAGGGCGCTGGATGCGTTGCGGCCTTCGTCCAAGGCGATCCCGAGGAATCCCAGTCCCGCGCAGACCCGGCGGCGAATCTCGGGCGCGTTCTCACCGATCCCCCCGGCGAACACCAGTGTGTCCAGCCCGCCGAGCGCGGCGGCAAAGGCGCCGATCCACTTCTTCGCGTGGTAGCAAAACAGTTCGATCGCCTCGGCCGCCCGGACATCGACATTCTGCCGTTCCAGGAGATCGCGCACGTCGGAACTGGTTTCCGAGACGCCCAGCAGGCCGGACTTGTGGTTCACGAGGCTGTCGAACTGGTCGGCCGTCATTCCTCCGGTCCGCGACAGGAACCGGACCAGGCCCGGATCGAGGTCGCCGGTGCGCGTCCCCATGACCAGCCCGGAGGCCGGCGTGAAGCCCATGGTCGTGTCGACGGAATGGCCCCCCTGGACCGCCGCCAGGCTCGCCCCGGCGCCGAGGTGCGCCAGGATGACACGGCCCTGGGCTTCCTCAAGGCCGGCGACCCGGGCCAGTTCCTCCATCAGATATGCGTACGACAGGCCGTGGAAGCCATAGCGCCGGACCCCGGCGGCCTCGAACCGCCGCGGGATCGGCACGATCTGGGCGACGCGGGGCATGTCGTGATGAAATGCGGTGTCGAAACACGCAACCTGGGGTAAGTCCGGATCACGGTTTCGGAATGCCTCGATCAGGTCGATCTCGCCCGGCATGTGATCCGGGTCGTACGAGCTGATCCTCCGCAATTCGTCGATCAGCTCGGCCGTGATCCGTTCAGGCTGATGGTAGCGTCTGCCCCCATCAACGACACGATGCCCGACGGCGGCGATCTCCGCGAACCCGACTGCGCGTTCGAGCCAATCGATCAGCAGGTGGACGGCGGCCTTCTGGTCCGGGGCATCGACCGGGCGACCCTCCTTGCGACCGCCATCGGCCTGGGCCATGACCCACCGGGCATTCTCCATCCCGATCCGATCGACCCGACCGGACAGGAGCCGCGCTGGCGGATCGGTCCGCTCGAAGAGCGCGAACTTGAGGCTCGACGATCCGCCGTTGATCGTCAGGATGCGGGAACGTCCCGGGCTCCCGACCCCAGCGGTCTTGGTCCCGGAACCAGCGGGGAGTTCGTGAACGCGATGTTTTAATTGAGACATAGGTAGTTCTTTAAATAGTGACGAGATGGGATTCTAAAGCTGCACGTCAGCGAGTATTTTCCTTGGACAGAGATTCGTAGCCGGATATGACATCGAATAATTCTTCATCGATGGAGGTCTGGCGCAGGCGGCGGAAGGTCTGATTCAGGCCTTCCAGCAGGTCGTCGATGTTTTTCTCGGCTCGCTGCATGGCGGCCAGGCGGCTCGCGTTTTCGGCTGCCAACGATTCGGCGCAAGCCTTGTACAGCGAGACAAAAATATACTCCCGGACGAGTGCCTCCAACATCCGCTCATGGTCACCGAGGACCTCGGGCAGGTTTTTGGTCGGCCAGGGAAGATGGGCCAGCCTGATCTCCCATTTTTCATCCAGCGGCAGCAGGTGTTGACTGACAGGTTCATAAGCCGCCCCGGACTTGGGGCGGTTGTGGAAGAGGTAAAGTTTATCAAATTCTCCCTTGCCGTGATGCGCTTCACTTTCAACCAGGATCTGACCGATGAGCGGCGTGATGGCGTTGACGGAAGTCGGAACGGCGAAAAATCCCACCGGCGGGACACCGGCATCCGCCAGCCGCGCTCGAACGCGATCACCGACGGCCCAGACTTTCTTTTCGCCGGGCAGAGGATCGAGCGCCTTGGCGACAAAATCCGCCAGTACATCGTTGAACTGGCCGACAAGTCCCTGATCGGAGCCGAAGACGATGGCGCTTACCGCCTTCGCAGCCGCGCCGGGCTTCCCGGCTTGCTCAGCGGCGACGTCTTGATTCCTCAAGCACACCGCCAGGCCGAGTTCCACGGTGCGATCATAGTCCGCCAGCGCCAGAACGGACTTCTCATATTGTCCGACGCTCGAGGCGGCCATGGCCTTCATCGAGCGGACCACGGATTTCAGATCACCGGCTCCGCCGATCTTGCGGCGCAAGCTCGCCAATGTATCGCTCATGGCTTCTTCTTGGGTTCGGGATCGGGTTTTGGCTGGAAGGGCGCGATCGCCTTGCCGACGACTTGCAGGATCGCCTTGCGGTCCTCGTCGCTCAACTTGTCATTCGAGGGAAAGCGCTTGCGGATCTCAGCCGGGATGTCTGCCGCCGCCTTCCTCAGAGCTTCCTCGGCATCCCGCATCTTGTCGATCGGCACGCTGTCCAGAACACCGCCGGTCAACGCCACGAGGATGACGATTTGTTCCGGGACCGTCGCCGGTTCGAGCTCCGGTTGGATGAGAATGGCTCGGATTCGCTGGCCATGGTCGATGATCTTGCGGGTGTTGTCATCAAGACGCGTGCCGAACTTGGCGAAGGATTCCAGTTCGCTGAACTGCGCATAGGCAAGCTTGAGATCGCCCGCCACAGCCCGGTAGGCCGCCGGTTGTGCCTTGCCACCGACACGTGAAACGGACTTGCCGACATCGACGGCGGGAAGAATGCCCAGCTCGAATAATGTCGGCGACAGATAAATCTGACCGTCCGTTATCGAGATGAGATTGGTGGGAATGTACGCGGAGATGTTCTCCGCCTCGGTCTCGATGATGGGCAAGGCGGTGAGCGAGCCGCCGTGAAGGTCGTCGCGAAGATGGGTGGCACGCTCGAGGAGCCGCGAGTGGATGTAGAAGATATCGCCGGGAAACGCCTCGCGACCGGGTGGGCGCCGCAGCAGCAAGGAAAGCTCTCGATAAGCACGGGCATGGTGGGTCAAATCGTCGTAGACGATGAGCACGTCCCGGCCCGCTTCCATGAAGTGCTCCGCGATACTGGTCGCGGCGTAGGGGGCGATGTAGGCGAGCCCGGGCGGGTCGTTGCCTTCGGTCACGACGACGACGGTGTAATCCATCGCGCCTTTTTCGCGCAGGTTGGCGACGACCTTCGCGACGGCGGACGCACGCTGGCCGATCGCGCAATAGACGCACAGCACATTCTGGTCGCGCTGGTTCAGAATGGTGTCGATCGCGATGGCCGACTTGCCGGTTTGTCGGTCGCCGAGGATCAGTTCGCGCTGGCCGCGGCCGATCGGAATGAGCGCATCGATGACGATGATGCCGGTTTGCAGAGGCACGGAGACGAGGGCGCGGTCCATGATCGGCCGGGCCGGTCGCTCGATGGGCAAGCGCTGGCTGGAGGCAACCGGCCCTTTGCCGTCGAGTGGGCCGCCCAATGGGTCGATGACGCGCCCGATCAAACCATCACCCACCGGCACGTCCATCACACGACCGGTACGCTCGACCTCGTCGCCGGTATGCAGATGCTCGCATTCGCCGAGGAGAACGACGCCGATTTCGTTCGAGTCGATGTTGAACGCGATGCCGTAGAGATCGCCGGGAAACTTCACCAGCTCATCAAAGCCGACGCCCGGAAGGCCCGAGACCTTGGCGATGCCGGTGGAGACGCTCGTGAGCGTGCCCACCTCACGCGGCGTCAGTTGCGGCGTGAAAGCCTCCAACGTCCGGCTGATTCCCGCGAACGCCGAGTCGAAGATGCTGTGCAGACTATCAGGCGAGGTATTCAATGGTCCGCCTTTGGGGCCGAGGGCACCGGTTCAGGCCCGTGTTTAGGTTCACCATTCGGCCCGGGCTCGGCTTCGGCCTTTGGCTCGGGCTCGGCTTCAGCCTTTGGCTCAGGCTTGGCTTCGGCCTTTGGCTCGGGCTCGGCTTCGGCCTTTGGCTCAGGCTTGGCTTCGGCCTTTGGCTCGGGCTCGGCTTCGGCCATTGGCTCGGGCTTGGCCTGCTTGTGCAGAAGTTCGCCGGCGCTCTTCTCCAGCGTCGCCAGGTAATCCGCGATGCTCCAGGATACCTTGTGTCCATTGGTGGCGAGATCAATGCCGCAGACCAGCTCCGGCGCGGTCTCGAACTGGACTTGAGCCTCCGGGCCGAAAGTTTCCTTCACCGCACTTTCGATCGCGGTCCGCTGTGCCGGCCGCAGATCGAAGGCGCTATGCACGCTCACCGTGTGGTTCGATGTTTTGAAGGCGGTCGCCAACTGCTCCTTGGCCGCGCCGGTCAACGCACGCACGCGGTGGACGAAGACGTCGACCATGCGTTCCTCGAGGCTCGTGCTGGCGAGGTCCGCCAGCGCCTTGCGCGTGATGGCAAAGACTTCCTTCTGGGTCCAGCGGATGATCTCTTGACTCAGGTTACGTTGTTCGTTTCGCAAAGCGTCCTGGCGTTTGGCACGCAACGAGTCGGCATCTTTTCGTGCTTCGTCGAGCAGCCGTTGACGTTCGGCTTTGGCCTCGTCCGTGGCTTTTTTCAAGAGCGCCGCACGCTCCTGGTCGAAGGCTTGGTTCTTGTGCTGAAAGTCGTCGCGGTCCCTTTGCGCTTCAGCTTTCTTCGCCTCGGCCTGCGCGAGCTGGGTAGCGATCCCCTTCTCCCGTTCGTCGATCGCGTGGAGGATGGGTTTGTAAAGGAAATGCTTCAACAACCACACCAGGATGAGGAAGTTGATTGCCTGGGCGAGGACGGTGAACCAATTGATGGGCATGGCTTACTTTCCTGTGGCTTTATCAATGACGTGGTGCCAGAACGGGTTGGCGAAGATCAAAATCATCGAAATCACGAGACAGTAGATGGCGATGGATTCGATCATCGCCAGGCCCACGAATAAGGTTCGTGTGATGGTGCTGGAGGCATCGGGCTGTTGTGCCAGCGAGCTCAAGGCTGTCGAGACGGCCCGCCCTTCGCCGAGCGCGGGAGCGATGCTCCCGATTCCGATCGTGACCCCGGCGGTGATGATCGAAACGATGGCGATAACGGTCATGCTGTCCATGGGTGTCCTTTCGTCGCTGATGGTCGAGGTTCATGCTTCGCGGGTTCGCGTGGCGGCCGCGATGTAAACGGTGGCGAGGATGCTGAAGATGTACGCCTGGACCACGCCGGTCAGCAGGCCGAGCAGATCCATGAAGATCGGGAAGATGAGGGGCGTGATCGTCAGCAAGATGGCGACAATCATCGTCCCGCTCATGATGTTGCCGAACAGACGCATGGCCAGTGCAAAGGTGCGCGAGAACTCGCTGATGATGTTGAACGGCAACATGATCCACGTCGGCTTCAGGTAGGACTTGAGGTAACCGCCCAACCCTTGGCCCTCGATGCCGAAGATCGGCACCGCGACAAACACCGAGATCGCCAGCGCCGACGTGGTCGAGAGCGAACCCGTCGGTGCTTCGTATCCCGGGATGATCGCACAGAGGTTGGACACAGCGATGAACAGGAACAAGGTCCCCAGAAAACCCAGATATTTGGCCGGATTGTGGAGGCCCACTTCCTTGATCTGTTCCTCGATCGTGGTGACCACGATCTCAAGGAAGCCTTGCCAGCGCGAGATGTGCACTTCGGTCACGAGCTTGCGCGTGATCAGCCACGAGCCGACGGTCATTACGAGCATCAACACCCAGGTCGTGACGATCGTGCTATTGAGCACGAGAAAGCCGTACCGCCAGAAAACCAGGTCATCGGGAGTAAGGCGCAACGCTGGTCTCCTCTTCCAATGGAGTCTGTTCTTCCGTCTGCGCTCGCGCGAGTCGCGTGACGACAATGATTCGCGCGACCAGAAATCCAACAAGGCATGCCACGAGCCTCGACCAGTGACCCTGCGAAACAAAATAGAATCCAGCCAGAATCAGACCGGTTCGCAGCAGCAGGCTGCCGAGGAACCAGAGCGCCGGCCTGTCGGACACAATACCCTTCTGGACCGTCCACCAAAGGCCGCCGAAGAAAAACGTACCGAGCAAGGCGCCGGCAAAAAGCGCCAGGGCAAGAGCCAGGAGATCACTCATCCGGATCCTCCTGCATTTCCTTGTATTCCGTGTCGACCCAACGCCAGGCATTGAGACAGCCGATGATCAAACCGATGAAAAGGAACATGAGCGTCCATGAATACGTACTCGGATAGTGCTTGTCGACCCAGATACCGAGCGCCGCGCCGATCAGGGTCGGAATCGTCACGGACCAGCCGACCAGCCCCGACATGCCCAGGCCGAACCAGACGCTATTCGGGGCACCGCGCCGCGCCTTCAGCATGCGCGCCGCCTGTGCGCCGACCTGACGGCTGAAGGCCGTCTCTTCGCTCGCGACATTCGCTTTGTAATCTTCATTCATGTTGAAATTCCATGAAACGGTGGATGAATCCGCTCTCCATCTTCGCCAACACCGAGCGGACGCTCTTCTCCTGCTCGTCCACGCTGAGGAACTCCCGCTTCACGGCCTCGTGGAGTTTGTCGAGGTCCGTCCCGCCGATGGCATTACGCACCGAGACCAGAACATCCATGCCCGCCTTGACCAGCACCCCTTGATCGACGGCCAGATAGACCACGCCTTCCGCCTCCGTTTCATAGGTCAGAATTCCTGGTGCCAAACCCGCCGCGCAGTCGAGGCGGTGCGGCAAGAGTCCGAAGGAACCCTGGAGCGTCTGGGCCACGATCCGTTTCACGCCCTTCTTTTCGACGAAAACCTTGAAGGGAAGGAGGACCTTGAGATTAATGGGTGTTGGCTCCCTGTTCGACCTTGGGTTTGGGTTTCCCGTCCGCCTGGGGTTTCACTTGAACTTTTGGTTTGGGGCCGGGGTCGGCAGGACTCGCCGGCTTGGCGGTCTTGGCTTTTTCCATGGCCTCGTCGATCGACCCGATCATGTAAAAGGCGCTCTCGGGATAATCCTTGAACTCATCGCTCAGGATACGCTCGCAGCCGTCAATCGCGTCCTTCAGGCTGACGTCCTTTCCCTTGATGCCACTGAACTGCTCGGTCGCGAAGAACGGCTGGGTCAGGAATCGCTCCAGCCTGCGGGCGCGACCGACGACGTTACGGTCATCCGGAGACAGTTGCTCCATCCCCAGCATGGCAATGATGTCCTTGAGCTGCTCGTACTGCGCCAGCGTCTTGCGGATTTCCTGCGCCAGCAGGTAATGCCGTTCGCCGATGATCGTCGGCATCGCCATCTTGGAGTTGGATTGGAGCAGATCGATGGCCGGGTACAGTCCCTGGCTCGCCCGCTTGCGCGAGAGAACGATCGACGCGGAAAGGTGCGAGAACGTGTGCACCGCCGCCGGGTCTGTCAGGTCGTCCGCCGGCACATAGACGGCCTGGATGGACGTGATCGCTCCCGTGTCGGTGTTGGCGATGCGCTCTTCCAGTCCCGATAACTCGGTCCCCATCGTCGGCTGATAGCCCAGGCGCGACGGCATCTGCCCCATCAGGCCGGACACTTCCATGCCAGCCTGGATGAAACGAAAAATGTTATCGATGAGCAACAGCACATCGCGATGCTCATCATCGCGGAAATACTCGGCCATCGTGAGCGCCGCCAGGCCCACGCGGAACCGGGCGCCCGGGGGCTCGTTCATCTGGCCGAACATCATGACCATGTGCGGGAGCACACCGGCTTCCTTCATGTCATGGTAGAGCTCTTCCCCTTCGCGGCAGCGTTCGCCGATGCCGCAAAACATGCTCACTCCCTTTTGATGCCCGACCATATTGTGGATCATTTCGGTGAGCAACACCGTCTTGCCCACGCCCGCGCCCCCGAACAGACCCGCCTTGCCGCCGCGCTCCAGCGGAACCAGCACGTCGATAACCTTGATGCCCGTTTCAAAGACTTCGGACTTGGTGGAACGACTGGCCAAGGACGGCGGGTCTCGATGGATGGTCCGCCATTCCACATCCGGCGGCGCCGGCTGCCTGTCGATGGGGTTTCCGAATACGTCGAACATTCGCGAAAGGATTCCTTTGCCGACCGGCACCTTCAATGGCCCGCCGGTGTCCTCCACGGCCATGCCGCGAGCGAGACCCTGCGTGGGATTCAAGGCGACGCCGCGGACATGATCGACATCAAGCTGCATCAGCACCTCGATGGAGACCCGCGGCTCCTTCCCTGCGTACAGCAACGAGTAGATGGGCGGCAACCTGTCATCGAACCGCGCATCGACAACGCTTCCGCGTACCGACGTGATCATGCCGTAATTCGAGGCCTTGGTTCCGTTAGCGGACATCGCCGAATGGGTCATTCTAGCGCCTTGCTCTTGGATGCGATGCAGTCCATCAGCTCTTTCCAGGACGCGCATCATGGTCTCCCCTTGACCTGACGGAGCAGGTCATGGCTTTGCTTGCAGATATTCTCCACCGTGAAGCCATAGCGCTGCATGACGACCGGCCCGGGGGCCGATGCCCCGAATGTGTCCACTCCGATCACGGCGATCTGGGGACCGACATAGGATCTCCAGCCGAGGGACGCGCCGGCCTCGATGGCCAAGAGGGGCACGCCCGCGGGCAAGACCTTGTCCCGATACTGATCCGACTGCATCGAGAAGACATTTGTGCTCGGCACACTCACCACCCTCGCCTGGACGCCCTCAGTCGCCAGCCGATCACGCGCCTCCAGCGCCAGATGCACTTCAGAGCCGGTTGCGATCAGAATGATGCCGGGTTGCGCACCCGGCGGAGAGTCCGCGAGGACATAGCCTCCACGCGGCACTCCCGCGGGTATGCCCGGATAGCGGGCCAGGTCGAGCACGGGGAGTCCCTGACGAGTCAACACCAGGGCAACGGGACCTTCCCTTCGCTCGATGGCGATCCGCCAGGCGGCAACCGTCTCGTTGGCATCCGCCGGCCGGATGACCACCATGCCGGGGATCGATCGCAATCCCAGTAATTGTTCGACAGGTTGATGGGTCGGGCCGTCTTCTCCCATGGCGATGCTGTCGTGGGTGAAGAGATAAATCACCGGCAGGCCGTTCATGGCCGCCAGGCGCATCGGAGGACGCATGTAATCGCTGAATACCAGGAAGGTCCCTCCATAGGGAATGAGGCCGCGGTGCAGCGCCATGCCGTTCAGAATGGCGCCCATGGCATGCTCCCGGATGCCGAAGTGCATGTTGCGTCCCGCCCGGTTCTCCGGCTCGAAGTTCCCGGCCCCATCCATGTTCGTGTGGGTGCTGGGAGCAAGATCGGCCGAGCCTCCCATCAATTCGGGCAGACGAGAGCCCAGAACCGCGATCGTCTTTCCCGAAGCGATGCGAGTCGCCATCGGGCCGTCCGCCGAGGTGAATGTCGGGAGGTTGGCGTCCCAACCCTTCGGAAGCTGCCGGTGCATGACCCGCTCGAACTCCGCGGCCAGGTCAGGGTGTTCCTCCGCAAAAGCTTCAAGACGCAACTCCCATTCCGCCTGCGCGGTACTTCCCCGCGCGACCGCTTCCCGGAAATGTTCCAGGGCCTCCTCGGGAATATGGAAGGGAGGCTCCACCGGCCAGCCCAGCCCCTCTTTGGTCAAACGGACCTCCTCCAAACCGAGCGGCTCCCCGTGGGCCGCCGCGGTGTCCTGCTTGTGGGGACTGCCAAAGCCGATGTGGGTGCGAACTTGAATCAACGAAGGCCGCCCTCTCTCTTCCCGGGCAGCCTCGAGCGCGGCGGCGACCGCGTCGATGTCGTTGCTCTGTTCGATCCGCTGGACGTGCCAGCCGAAGGCGGCGAAGCGGGCCATACGGTCTTCGGTAAAGGCCAGCTCCGTGCTGCCTTCGATCGTGATGTGGTTGTCGGCATAGAGGACGATGAGCTTGCCCAGCCGCAGGTGGCCGGCCTCTGATCCGGCCTCGGAAGAGATCCCTTCCTCCAGGTCGCCATCGCTGGCCAAGACGTAGGTGTAATGGTCCACGATGGAGTGACCCGGTCGATTGAAGCGCGCTGCAAGGGCGACCTCGGCGATGGCCATGCCGACGGCGTTGGCCAGGCCTTGCCCCAGGGGACCGGTAGTGGCCTCAACGCCTGGAGTCTTGCCGTATTCCGGATGGCCTGGCGTACGGCTTCCCCACTGGCGGAACCTCTCGAGTTCCTCCAGTGGCAGGTCGAAGCCCGTGACATGAAGCAGAGCGTACAAGAGCGCACACCCATGTCCGGCCGAGAGAACAAAGCGGTCCCGGTCGGGCCAGAAAGGATCACGCGGGTTGAACTTGAGCAAGCGATCCCAGAGTGCGTAGGCCATGGCCGCCGAACCCAGAGGCAGACCGGGATGCCCGGACTTGGCCTTCTGCACGGCATCCACGGCCAGGAAGCGCAGGGTGTTGACGCAGAGTTCGTCCAGTTCGGGCGGAGCGATGGTGGCTGAGAGTGTCATGTTGGCGATGAACCTCCTCTGATCGTGGTCGGAGCTTTCCGACGACTCTCCCTTTCAGGTCGACCGTCGATCTGAAGCGAACCCTTGGCTCGGGACGGGTCGGCGAGTGCCCCTGGCGGCAGAGATTCCGGCACGTACAGACGCGCCACGCCGATCCGGTTGTCGGCCATCCCGTAATAGACGTCGAATCGATCGGGCAAGCCGAGATCGTCACGCCGGTCGATGGCGGTGGGAAAGACGACGTTGGCGACGGTCCCGGTACGTTCCTGCGGTAATTCCGGCGTCAGCACAGGCTCCGCCGAACGATAACGGATCACTCGCGGATGCTGCTCGGAGAGCACCAGCACGCCGGCGGAGTAGCATAACTTGTGCGCCGCCGTGCTCGGGCCCGCCAGTTCGTGAACGCCGTGGTATATGACCATCCATCCGTGCCGGGTCAAAATCGGAGGAGTGCCGCCGCCGATCTTGAGCTGCTCCCAGGGCGCAACCGGGCTGGCCAGCCGGTTATGCAAGGTAAAGTGGCAGAGGTGATAGGGCTCATCGCCAGCCTCGCCCAATGGACAGTAGGAAATCCAGATGCTCTCTCGATGGAGATCCACGACGCGGGGCGCCGGTTGGCAGACCGTTTCCTCAGGACGAGTGCCGGGAAAGAGAGGCCTGTGGAGGATGGCCATTGCCGGTTTCCCATCAGGATCGGGAACGGCGACGGGGAAGATGCTGGCGTCTTTGTTGTCCACGCCGTCGAACTCGATGCCTTCATACGGGCGGAAGGTCGCGAGCCCCAAGCGCTGCCAGTGGAACAGGTCCTCCGATAAGGCCAGGGCAATCCGAGGACCTGCGGGCGAAAGCGCCGTGTAAGTCATCACGTAACGCTTGATGTCTTCGCCAAAAGTAATCCGTGCATCCTCACAGCCTCCGCTGCCGTCAGGCCGCAGCTCGTAATCCGTTTCAGGCTCCAGTGCGATGCCGAGCCGCTCGACGCCCGCAGGGTCGCCGGCCTCATTGAACTTCACGCGTGCGATGCCGATGCGCGAGAAATTTCCCTTCGCGACCAGGCGCGGGAAGAGGTAGTACTGAGCATCAGGACCGCGCACCCCGGCCGGGTTCAAGACCCCTTCGACCTCCAGCGAATTGCCCGGCTCGGGCTCCATCAGCATCCCGAGGCGCTTCATTTGAAAACCAGCCATTGTCTCTCCTCACAAGGTCACATAAGCCAGGCTCAACTTGAACAATCGATGATTGTTTCGATAACGCGTTTCGTCTCATGCGGATCTCTGACTCGGATCGAAACGACGCCGGCTTCCTCGGCCGGATAGTCGTTGCCGCCAGGGAACAAGGCATCCCCGACAAAGATCATCTCTTTAATAGCAATGCCCAGAATGTCTCGTAGCTTTCTGATCCCGTAGGCTTTGTCGATTCCAGGCTTCGTGACATCAATGGACGTCGAGCCCCCGAGTCGGACAGAAAACTCGGGAATCAATGTGTCAAGGATGGCTTTCATCTTCTTCCGCTTGGTGAAATCCGGGTCCCATTTCACCTTTTCTTTCAGGGGAGCTTCTTGGCCCAAACCGGAAAAGGTGATTTGACTTCCCCTGTCTTGAATCACCTCTCCCCAGACGTTTTCGGCCTTCAGGCCAGATTGCTCGATCGCCTTCTTCAGTGAACTGATAATCTTCCTTTTCTGTTCACTGGTGAAATTTTCCGCGTAAAGCTCTTCCCAACCTTTTTCGTATTTGTAGAACTGTGTTCCACATGTAGGAAGGAGCGAAAGATTCTTCAGGCGTTCGTCACTGGTAAGGTGAGAGAGCACTTGTTTTTGAAATTGCGACCAATCGCCACCGGATATCACAGCGACCTTGATCACACCAAGCAGTTTGTTGAGAAGTGCCGCCATCTCGGCATCAAGCGATGCCTTGCTCTGGGCCAGTGTTCCGTCCAGATCGAAAACAACGAGCTTTTTCATTTTTACTGTCTCCGTGTTCTTGGTTCTGCTCACCATATCCCGATCCTCCCCGGCTGGAACTATCCCGGCAGTGCGACCTCCAGCATGGCGACTGGAGTGTGTGGCCGGTACGAACATGCGCCGACCTCCGCCGGCAAGAGCACGACGTCGCCGCGGCCGACGGGATAATTGGTGCCGCTGTGCTCCAGCTCCCCCTCGCCGGCGATGCAAACCAGCATACGCGGCGTGCCGGCCGCGCCGACAGTGAACGGCGATTGTCCCGTGTGCCGCCACACCGAGAAATGTGCACAATGAAAGAGTCGCTCGCGCCGTATGGGTGCCTCCTCCAGCACCACCGGCGCCACCGGACCGATTGCGACTTGCTTGAAATCGATGCAGGCAACCGCCTGCTCGACTTGCAGAGGTCGAGGCTTGCCTGTCTTGGGGTCGACGCGATCCCAGTCGTACAGGCGAAACGTGACGTCGCTGTTTTCCTGCACTTCGAACACCACAAGGCCGCTGAGGGAGTGAACGGTCCCAGCTCGGACGAAGACGGCGTCGCCGACCTTCGGCGTGAAGCTTGCCAGAAGGTCAGCCACCGCCCGGCTCGCGAGAGCCCGCTTCAGATCATCTTGAGTGGTGCCTGGCTTCAGACCCGCGTAGATACGGCTCGCCGGCCCCGCCTCCAGCACGACCCACCCTTCGGACTTGCCGCTTTCGCCCGCTGGGATATAGTCCCTCTGCCCATCCTCGGGATGCACCTGGACCGAGAGCTTGGCGTGTGCGTCGAGGAACTTGAGGAGCACGGGGAACCGTCGGAAACGGCCCGCCAGATTTCCCAGCAACTGGTCGGGCGACTGCTCCAGCAATTGCCGGATGGTCGATCCTTTGAGCGGCCCGTCGGCGACCTTGCTGGGATGGTCGTCGCGGTCGCTCAGTAGCCAGGCTTCGCCAATGGGTCCGTCGCCGGGCAGCGGTGCCGTGAGCAGCTCGGCCAGCCGCCGGCCGCCCCAGAGCCGATACTGGTAGATGGGTTCGAATCGTAGCGGATACATTGGCAATTTGGTCATGTCATTTCTCCGCTTAAAGCCGGGCAGGGTCGCCGTGGGTGCATATTCTCGAGGCGGTGCCTTTCAGGTCAGTGGCTATGCTCCTTCGCTGAGTGATACTCTTTGCGAATGTGCTCGATATCCACCGAAGGCGGGGGGAACGTCAGCTTCAGCCCTTCCAGGTGCTCCACAACGATCCGGGCCACTGCGAGGTTCCTGAACCACTTGTGGTCGGCAGGGATGATAAACCAAGGGGCGTGCTCGGTGCTGCAACGGGAGAGTGCATCCTCGTAAGCCGCCGTGTAGTCGTCCCAGTAGGATCGCTCCTTGTAATCGGCCTCGCTGATCTTCCATTGCTTGGAAGGGTCGTCGAGCCGGTCTTTGAAGCGTTTCAGTTGCTCCCCTTTGGAGATGTGCAGGTAGAACTTGAGGATATGGGTGTCGTCCTCGACGAGGCCACTCTCGAAGGCATTGATACGATCATAACGGCGGGACCATATCTCTTGTGGGACCAGGTTATGAACGCGAGCGATCAAGACGTCCTCGTAGTGGGAACGGTTGAAGATGGTCACTTCACCCCGGGCAGGCGCGGCACGATGGATCCGCCAGAGGAAATCGTGCGCAAGCTCAAGGGCGGTAGGCTGCTTGAACGGCACCACTTTGCAGCCCTGTGGATTCATCGAACCCAGGATGTGATTGATCGTCCCGTCC
>JBAUOX010001145.1:0-5246 GCA_049579985.1 Isosphaeraceae bacterium
TGGCTTCCTGTAAGTTTCCGTTCAGTTCAGCGATGAGAGAACGAATTTCCTCACCTCGAATTGAATCAGCGACATCCGGCCGGTTGTTCAGAGTGAGCTGAAGCTCAGTTGCGATTTGTCTGGCTCGTTCGCGGTCTCCCCTGTCATAGAAAGCATCAATCAGAGAGGCATAAAGGGTTTCCACTTCTTCGGTCAGCTTGGAAGAGTCAAAGGGTTGGTCGGTCTTCTTACGATTCATCGCTAGGCCTCCGCACTCTCGGCTCTCCAGCTGGTCCCAGTAGCTTCTTCACTTCATCCGGGAGCTCGTCCCATTCCCTCCACTGCTTCTTGGCGTCCTCTTCCCGCATGTTTCGTTTCCGGGCGGCCTTCTCAGCGAATCGTTTCTTCCTTGCGGCGACACTCTTCCGATCATGGCCTCGCCCAGGCTGGTGCTTCCTGCCTCCTTGTGGACCGCGTGTCGGCTGTTCTTCGGTTTCCGACCCCGACATCGGCTTCGCCCATCCAGGACTATCAGGCACCGTTTCGGTCGTAGAGGAAGCCGGCAGGTGACCTCGATTTTACTCGAGCTTCGACTTGTGGGCTACCGGATTAGTCCGATCTGGTCAAGGCCGGACGTGGTTCACCGGCAGCCGAAACAAGTATTCCGACGGTCCTATGCCGGCGATTGCTGACCGAGGATGACGGAGACGCCATCGTCTCCGTCACCGCTGGCGACCAGAAGCAAGGACCCGCCACGCCTCACTCGGAGCGGGCAAATGTCAGCCCAGTGTCGCCCGGTGCGCCGCCTAATAGCTTGAAGTTGAAGTGATTGTCATCTTGCCAGGTCATGCGGCCGACCAGGGGCGGCTGGGCTGCCTGGTTGTTCTGGGCGAGAGTCAAGATGCCGTCTCCGTAGCTTCGCTCGCCCTGGATCTCCTGCGTTTTCCCCTGCCGGGTGACCTTCCAGACGAACCGTTTCGCGTCCGGGAACGAGACGGTGATCGTGGTTCCGCCACCAGCGTCCGCAGTCCAGGTCCCTGTCAGGTTCCTGTCGTCGGCCGGATGCGCGGTACCCGAGTTGTTCGGAATGGTCGGTCCTGGGTTTGCGGCAGGCACCGAGGATGCGGTGGCCGGAGTCGTGGATGTTGGCTCTTGCGTCATCTCGAGCTGCTGGAGCAGTTGCGCTGTCAGGGTGTCTTTGGGCTGTAGTTGCCGCACAACCTTCAGCTCCGCGATGGCTGACTCGGTGTGCCCTTGAGTCAGGTAAATGTAGGCGAGCACGAACCGCGCCGACGCCGACTGCGGGCTCTGAGCCACGTAGGACTCCAGGGCCCGGAGCTGTTTGGTGTAAGTATCCACATCGGGGTAAAGTCCGATCATCGTCGTCCAGTCCCACCCCGGCTCCACGGACAGCACGGCATAGAGGGACGCCGATGCCTCGTCGAACCGCTGCAGCGCGAACAACACCAAGGCACGAAACTCATGCAGTGCCGGATCGTTGGGCAACTGCCGCAGCGCCTGGTTGGTGAGGTCGAGCGCTCCGGTGTAATCGCCATTCTTGAACGCCGTCCGCGCCTGGTCGAAGAGAGAAATCGCCTGGTCGGTCACCGACTGTGCGGGGGGAGCCGCCGATGGATTGATCGGCTGCGAGTAGTCGACGGCCGGCTGATCGCCGACCGCCGTGGAAGTGCTGTAGTAAGGATTGTCGTAGCTTGCGTATCCCCAGTCGTAGAGCGACGGACCGTAAGACCAGGAATTCAATCCCCAGCCTCCTCCCATTCCGAGACCTGATCCCGCGAGTCCATAGCCGCCATAACCATAGCCGGGATAGCCCCAGCCGCCGTACCCGCCATAGCCAAGACCACCCAAACCATAGCCAAGACCACCAAGGCCATAACCAAAGGTTCCCAGGCCAAGGCCCAAGCCGAGGCCGAGACCAAGGCCGCCGAGACCCCAGCCGTACCCGCCGTAGCCGCCATATCCATAAGGCCGGTAGCCGCCCCAGCGACCGTGGTAGCTATGGTTCCAGGGAGAGTTGCCGGGGTGGTTGCCATTCCAGTACCCGTGCATCCAGCCTTGGTGGTTGGCCAGATAGGGGTTGCCCCCCCCCAGTGCTTGGCGTCCCGGATAGGACCGGCCCAGTCCGGCATTCGCGAACGAGTTGGTCCCGAGGTTCCCGCGATTGATCCCGCCAAACTGACCGAGGGCCGGGTTCCGATTTCCGAAGCCGGGGGAGTTGTTGAAGTTTCGCCCCGCTCCCGGCTCGGGGTTGACGGCACCGGGCATTCGGCCGACGTTGCCGGCCGACTGGCCCGGAGTGATCTGCCTGGGTGCAAAGCTGGAGCCCGGATTGAAACCGGGCCCAACACCCGGTTGCTCCAACGGACGTGGCGTGCTGAACGAGGGAGTGCGGTTGAACGAAGGAGCTCCGCGGAAGCCTCCGGAAGCGGGGTGGAATCCACCACCGCCGTGGAAACCGCCGCCGCCGTGGCCTCCGCGCTGTGCCGAGGCATTCTCTGTAATGAGGAACGCCATCACGCCTGCCAGCCCCGTGATTGCAACTAAGATGCGTCGGTGTCTCATGGGTAAAACCTCAGCTTCTGATCCCGATCGACGAGGGTACACGTTCCCGACGTTGTACTGCAAAGGCTCACCTTGCCTTCACGGCTGACCGTGGCGAGGGCGGCGTTCGAACCATAACATAGCTATCCGTCTCAGGAACAACGCGACCGCCCACGGTCCGCTCAAAAGAGGCCCATCGGTAGGTATAATCATTCATCCGCGCGATTGTGTGAGTGGCCGCGGCCACGCGTCCATCAGGCAATACGCCGGTGGACTTGATGATCCATCGAGTCGCATCCTGGGTCCAGAGGCCCTCTCCATACCCGCCCGCCGAGTCGAATACCCAGGATTTGATCTGCCGGGATAGGGGATCCCAGCCGATCCTTTCGGTGACGGTCATCGCCGGCTTCCCCTGCACGTGCATCGTGAAGTCGCGGAGCAGAAAGTTGCCATCTTTGGACCAGTCGGAGTGCACCTGGACCACGGCGTCGTCGCTCTCGTCCAGCCAGTCTCCGACCAGCCATTGCAGCGGTTCGAGACGCTCGCGGGGCGACAGTGTGATATCATGGTCCTCCCGAACGCTCGAGTATCGCCACTTTCCGTCCCGCTTGACGTAGAAGACGACATACCGGCGGACGCTCGAAGGCCCTCCATCCCCGGACTGCAGCCGGATCTGGCCCTCTTCCTTGGCGGTGTCGGCACCAAGGAAACGGAGCGACTTGGTCGTGAGTTCCAGTTTGCTCCTCGGGGTCGATTCGAAGAGTGCTGAGTATTCATCCCCGATCTTGTCTGGACCGACGATCCGGTCGCCGTACTCATCGATCACCTCGGATTCAGGGGCGAACAGCGCCGCCAGCGCCTTGGCGTCTCCCGAGTCGTACGCCCTGACGAAGGCTTCCGCCGTCGCTCGGATCGCTTTCTCGTCCTCAGGCCGGTCGGTCAGTCGGCTCGGTGCGGCGACCAGGGCCTTCTGCGAAGGCACGACGGCGGCCTTGCCCTCCGACTTGCCGTTGAACGGCACGGCAGCTTCCTTGGATGCGGGGCGGTCTTGCCCCCAGGCCGGCCGGTGCGCGAATCCCAGCATCGCGATCAGCAGGTAAACCCGTGCAGCTCTCATGGTTGCGGACCCTCTGGTGAAAAGGGCTGAGTCGTAGCCGGGCAGTCCCCGGCGAGTCGGCGGGACGCCGGCTGGTGGACCATCTTCCGTCACAGTACGACAGAGAAATCTCCTGCAACTCCGGCGCCGAATGGCGACTTCAGCCGTACAGGCAGATGATTATTCGTTTCGTGCCCGGGTAACTCGAACGGAAAAAAACCCGCCACCGGCATCGAACTCTGTGCGCGTGATGCCGATGGCGGGTTCTGAGATTATTGCCCCTCGTTCAACCGCGTGTGAAGGCCTCAGGGAGACCTGGTAAACGATAACCCTGGGTCATCAGGCGGTCCGGCCATGATCTTGAAGGTGAAATGATCATCATCGCGCCAGGTCACCCGGCCGACCATAGGCGGCTGGGCGTCCTGGCCGGATCGAGCAAGCGTCAGGATTCCATTCCCGTAGGTTTCGTCCCCCTGAAATTCTTGAGACTTCCCCTGGCTCGTGACTTTCCAGGTGAAGTGGCCGCCGCCTGCCAGGGTCAGGCGAATCGTTGTGTCAGCGCTGGGCTCTGCCGTCCACGTCCCGGCCAGGTTGCCTTCTTTCACCTGAAAAGAGGACGTTGCGATACCGGCCGATGGCGTCGTGCCTGCCGCTGCCGGAGCAGGCGCCGGTGCGATTGCGGCAGCTCCTGGCGTTCCTTGAGTCGCTCCCTGCAACAGCCGGAGCAACTGGGTCGCAACGATATCCCTGGGTTGCAACTGGGTGACGTCCTTGAGCTGGCTGATCGCGGCGTCCGGATGCCCCCCGGTAATGTAGTGATAAGCCAGCAGGAACCTCGCCGCGGCCGACTGGGGATTCTGCCGGATGGCCGACTCGAGGGCCCGAAGTTGCCCGGTGTAGACGTTGACGTCGGAATAGAGACCGATGAGCGTCGGCCAGTCCCACCCTGGACCGGCCGACAGGACGGCGTAGAGTGCCGTGGCAGCCTCGTCGTAGCGCTGCAGGGCAAACAGCACCAGAGCCCGGAACTCGTGGAGCGAGACATCATTGGGCAGTTGCCGCAATGCCTGATCGGTCAGGTCGAGAGCGAGACTATAGTTTCCCAGCTTGAATGCAGCACGAGCCTGATCGAACGAGGTACCGGCCTGATCCGGGATCGCCTGGGTAGGCTGTGTAGCCGTCGTGCTGATCGGTTGCGAGTAGTCGTAGACTACCGGCTGCTGAACCACTACGTCGGCCGGGTTGTAGTACGGGTTGTAATACGGCGAGTACCCCCAGTCATAGAGCGTCGAACCGTAGCCGTAGCCGCCGTAGCCGCCATAACCGCCGTAGTCGCCGTAGCCATAGCCTGGATAGCCCCAACCGCCGTAACCGCCGTAACCGCCGTAGCCGCCGTAGCCGCCGTAGCCGCCGTAACCGCCGTAACCAAGCCCCCACAGTCCGCCAAGACCGTAGCCTAGCCCACCCAGGCCCCAGCCCAGTCCGAAGCCCAATCCCAGACCATAGCCGAATCCTAAGCCCGGATAGCCAAAGCCGCCGTAACCGTAACGGCCGTAGCCGCCGTAACCGCCATAGCCACGGCCGTAGCCGCCGTAGCCGCCATAGCCAC
>JBAUOX010001146.1:0-18437 GCA_049579985.1 Isosphaeraceae bacterium
CGAGCGCGTCGGGCCCGGGGTTATCGATGGTTCCCTTCAAGAGTGCCGGGCGCTCGCCGATCAAGCCGTGCAGATCGACGGAAAGCCGCTGATTTTCCAGCGTCAGGCTGCCACCCATGTGCTCCACAGGGTAGGGAAAGTGGCGATAGACGGCCGCTACATCGCGGCAAAGGACCGTGGCGCCGACCTTCACCGGGCCGTTCTCCCGTGGTCGCGCCAGATGAATGTACGCATCGACCAAGCCGCGGGGCTTGAAGACGTCCCAGAGTTCGGCGAACTGGGCCGGGGTCCTCTCCTGGAGCCGCTTGTCCATCTCCAGTTGCACAAGGTCAAGGCGCAGATCGAAGGGACAGGTTGCCGCCTGACCCAGGGCCAGAGAACCCGCGGCACGGAGGATCGTATTTCCGTTGCTCCCTTCGGCGTGCTTGATCGTGACGAGGCCATTGCTGATGGCCACGAACGCGGAGAGGTCGTTGACCGGAAAGGGGAGCGAGGGACACTCCCAGACGCCGCCGTGCAGCCGCGCCAGCACGTCATATTCAAAGCGGCGGTCTCGAGGTGCCCCGGGGTGAAGCGCAAGCCGGCGCATTTCGAGGTCGATCTCGCCGCGGTTGAGCCCCAACGACTCGAACTGCGAGCGGATCTCCGGCGGCAGGCGGCGGCGCAAGTTTTCCGAGAGAGTTAATCCCGTAAGCTCGCCGCCCAGGACCGTGTCGCCGGTGATGGGATCGATCGAGCCTTCGAGAGTCAGTTTCTCGAACAGATCGCCGTGGGCTGAACCCTCGAACCGCAACCGCCCTCCCTCGCCCGCCTCGATCCTCAGCGAGACATCACGAAGAATGGCCACGCCCTGATGGGGTAACGAGACGGCCTGCCCGGGGCTCTGGCTCGTGGTCGGTGTGGATTCGCGCGCGGTTTGAGCCGCGGTGCCCTGCCTGACGGCCGGCGGCGCTTCCGCGATCGCCGTGTCTCCTCGCGGCCGCGGGGTCGAGTCCCTGGCCCTGACGACTTCGGCGTCACGGTCGAGCTTACGCACCCGGGCCAACCGCAAGGCCGGAACAGGCAAGCCCACCGCGTCGTCCTCTGCATCCACGTCGTCCACCAGCTCGATCGTGCCGTTGCGGATCACGATCGGGGGAGGATTCTTGATCGTCGGCCCTGGCCAGGGGTCCGCGATCAAGCCCTGAATGTTCCAGGTCCCGTCGCTCCGCCGGCAGAGTCGCAACGTGGGCTGGCTGACCACCACCTCGCGCGGCGCGAACCGGCCGTGAAGCACCTGCCGTGGATCAAGCCGGACGCTCAGCCAGGGAACTCTCGCAGTCAGGAATGACTGACCGTCGATCCGCTGCAGCACGTGGAAATGGCTAACCGTCACCTCTCCCCTCAGGATGCCGATGTTGATTCGTCCCATCTCGACGATCGAACGGGGCAAGAACCGCGCTGCCTGGGCCTTGATCAACCGCGCGGCTGCCTCGCTGTCGGTGACGAGCGCATAGGCGAACCAGGCAGCCCCAGCCGTGATCAAGACGATCAAGACCAGCCCCCAGATCAAAACCTTCGCCAACCGTCGCCCCAGCCGCATCCGCCGCTTCTCCTTCCGAGGAGACCCTCGCGGCCCAGCCAGGCCATGAGCCTGGTCGAGCCATTGCTCAGGAAGTGATCCGCTGAAACGCCTTTTTTCGCGCGATGGCTATCACCCCGATGGCCGCCAGACCCATCGCGGGCAGCTCGCCGGGAATCCGGTACCGCATCGAGGCGGCGAAGAGCAGGTGCACGACGCAGAAGTAAAAAAGCGGGCCCGCCAGCAGCACCCAGGCCCGCGGGTCGCGCCACCGCCCCCAGAGCCCCAGGCCCGCGAGTGCCAGCAGGGGAACAACCACCAGGGTGCCGACCACGGCCAGAAGCGGCGAGCGAAATCCCTCCGCGTTGGGCCAGGGGCTCCAGTACCGAGCCAGCTTGAAGAGCACAAGCTCCAGGGCGCGCCCAGGCTGGTCATGGACAAACACCAACGCTCGCCGCGTGAGCTCGCGATCCTGATCGAGCTCGTCGAGCGGCCAGATATCGGGCGACTCGAGGAACCTCATGTCGCTGGCGCCCGTGGCGTGGGGGTTGAGGCCGTCATAGAGGCTGGCCCCCATCCAGACCGCCGTCGGCACGAATCGCCCGAAGACCCGCACATTACGGAACCACCAGGGACTCATCACGATGCCGAGGCCGAGCAAGACCCCCGCCGCGACCCCCGCCGCGTTGAGAATGCGAAGCCGCGGGGGAAAGCCGCGCAACACGACAGCGCTCCACGACCTGGCGACCAACATCACCGGCACGAAGAGGGCCCACGACGGGCGAACCAGGATCGCCGCTCCGCTGGCCGCGCCGACTCCAAGGGCGATCGCCAAAGCTCGCCGGCTTACCGCCGCCGGGGCCGCCGCGGTCTCGTTCCAGACTGCGGCCATACCCCAGAGCGCCGCCAGCATCAGGGGAAAGAACACGGCCTCCGAGAGGATCAGCACCGACATCACGACGAAGTAGGGATGCACGGCCGCCAGCGACGCGGCCACCAGAGGGACCGTCCAGGGCCGGCCGTCGCCGCGGCCTGTGATCGGGCCGCCGGTGCTCATCGATGGATTCTCGTTCTTGCCGGCGACTTCCCGGCTCAATTGATACATCAGCCAGACTGTCAGCACCCCGAGCCCAGCCTGCACCAGACGGGCCGCCAGCGGACGCTCGCCCAAAATGGTCTGACAGGCCGCCAGGAAGGCGGGATAGCCCGGGACCCTCAGCGCGAAGTGGGGAATATCGCTCCACTCCACCACCTCGTAAAGCGTTCCCTGGCGGATCGTTCCAGCAAGGACCCAGTAATACTCGGCGTCGTCGAAGACGCAGACCCGCTGCGCGCCTCGCCGCCGGACATACCACTCCACGGCGGCCGCCGCCGACAGGCGCGCGAAGAGCGCGAGCTCGAGAATCCGCCAGAGCGCCGGCGCTCTCATCCGACTGGCCGGGCACTTCCAGGCCCGAGCCACCGTCCGCGAAATCGGCTCGAATCGAGGTTTCGGCACGGACATGCTCGGCCACTCGCTCTCGGGACGAGGACAGATTCCAACCATCCGGGGGGTGACCGAGTCGGGCATGAGATCGTATGCCAAAGCCGCCAGAGCGTCAATCACAACTCGCGCGCAGCTCCAGGCACCCAGGCACCGCACCTCTTGTCCCGTATTTCACATCGCGCATTCCCAATCTTACGGGTTGACTTGCCAGCGCAGGCCGAGTGTCCGCCGGGTCTGCTCGGTCACCTTCACGCGGTCGGCGATCCGGTGGCCGACCACCCAGACGATGCCGGCCGCATCACAGAGCAGGGGGGTGCGAGCACGTTCCTCGGCAACGATGTTCCGGCCCCGGAAGAAGTCATTGAGGGGAGTACTCCTGCCCTTCATGCCCAGCGGTTCAAATCGGTCGCCGGGGACCGGAGCGCGGACACACAGCGACGGGACAATCCGGTCAAGGTCGATCGTCTCGTCCCGCGGGGAGCCCGGTTCGAGCAACGTCGTGATTGTGCCGGTGCCCCAGGGAACGCATCCGGGTACTTCCATGGGGATTTGCTCGATCGGGGCCGGCCGGCACGAGGACGAACCGTTCCCCCCAACGCGTCTCAGTACGAAACCGTTGGGAGGACATCCACTGGCACCGGTCGTCGTGAGCTCGATGCCGCAGCCGATTGCCATGCGGCTGATCCGCTGGCTGCGTGCGAGCGAGGCAAGGCGACGCCACCGCTTCGCCGACATGCCGGCCTCGGGCCAGCCGGCCAGCCGCCAGACCCGGCGCAGGACTTCGGCACGGAGGAAGAGAGGAGATTGCAGCAGCCGATCGCGCCGCAGCTCGACCTGGTCGTGGCTCAGCAATCGAGTCGCGTCGTGCTCCAGCTCGATCAGGTGTCGCTCCATGGCTCGTTCGGAGGCGCCAGCCAGCGTGCCCAGCCGAACGATCGCCTCGGCAACGCGGGGATTGTATTCCTGGGCCAGCCGGGGGAGGAGATCGTGGCGAATCCGCGCCCTGGTCCGCGCCTGGTCGGCGTTGCTGGCATCCTCCCGAAAACCCTGTCCCAGCGATCCCAGGCTTGTGCGGATCGCCTGTCGTGAGACAGAGAGCAACGGGCGGATGAGGATGACAGGCGGATCCCAGCTCAAGACGCGCTGCGGTGGCATGCCCGCCAGGCCCCGCAGCCCGGTGCCGCGGATAATCCGGTGCAGGATCGTCTCGGCCTGATCGTCGCGTGTGTGTCCGACCGCAATGGCCGAGGCGCCTCGAGTGGCGGCAATCTCCAGCAGCCAGGAATAGCGGGCGCGACGAGCATCGGCTTCAAAGTGCCTGGCGCGCGTCGGCCGCCACTGGCCGAGATCCAGCGGCAGACCGAGCGAGCCCGCCAGAGCGTGAACAAATGCAGCGTCAGCCCGGGCCGCCTCGCCCCGCGTGCCGTGATCGAGGTGGGCGACCGAGAGCGTCAGACCCAGCTCGGTCGCCAGCCGGTGTAACGCGCGAACCAAACCCACACTGTCGCCGCCTCCGGAAACCGCCACGATCCAGGTGGTTCCCGCACCCGTGGCGCACCACCGCCGCACCCGGCGGCGAACCCGCTCCAGCCAGGTAGGCGTCCAGTCTTGATCACGCCGTTTGTCTTGTTCCATGAGTCAACAGCACCGATTCAGGACGCGAATCTCCCAGGGTATTGTCGCCGTCTCTCCTGAAAAAGGCCAGGAATCAGGCGGAATGGGGCGGAAATGAGCTTGCTTCCTGACGTAAAATCGGATCATGAATCACGAGCTGATTTCGTTGGTGGCGTGTCCTCGATGCCGAGGCGCACTGAAGAATGCCGGTGATCCACCCCAGTCTCTTGATTGTCCGGCGTGCGGCGCACGCTATCCGGTCGTCCGGGGGATACCGAGGCTTGCCGGCGGCACGTATGCAGAGAGCTTTGGCCGGCAGTGGAACCGCTACGACGTGGCGCGCGGCGAGGAAGACGAGGCAACGTTTCAGGTCAAGACGGGCGTTGCGCCAGCCGATCTTGCGGGCAAGCTCGTGCTCGACGGCGGTTGCGGCGGTGGTCGCTATTCCCGTCTGGCCGGCGGCCATGGGGCTCGGGTCCTCGGCGTTGACCTGAGCGCGGCCGTCGACAAGGCGGCCTCGCTGTGCGCAGGGCTTCCGGACGTTTGCATAGTCCAGGCCGACCTTCTCGATCTGCCCTTGCCCGATGCCGCCTTCGACATGGTCTTCTCGATCGGCGTGCTCCATCACACGCCCGACCCGCGCCGGGCGTTCGCCCAGATCGCCCGGACAGTCAAGCCCGGCGGATGCCTGGCAGTCTGGCTCTACCGCAAGAACACACCGCCCCAGGAATGGCTCAACACGGGCCTGCGACGCATGACAACCCGACTCCCCGCGCGTGTGCTCGAACCCCTCTGCGCCGGACTCGGCGTCCTCGGCAGCGTTCCCATCGTGAACCGGACGCTGAACAAAGTCGCCAACTTTTCCGGACACCCCGACTGGACCCTCCGTGTCTGCGACAACTTCGACTGGTACGCCCCGCGGTACCAGTCGCATTACACTCAAGCCGAGCTGAAATCCTGGTTCGCGGAGGAAGGCTTCCACGAGATCGTCGACCTTGCCCCGGCGCGGCGCGGTCGAGTTTACGACTGGACCTACCGTCACAACCTGATCATCGGCAGCGGTGTCAACGTTGCGGGCATTCGTGGGTCGAAGTGATCGTGGGCGATCCAGGGGGGGGGAAGCTCCCGCAACACAAAACGCGCGCCGCCTCGCTTGACAGGACGGACGATTCCTGCGGACAAACCAATCCTTTTTTCCCACTTGCCGCCGCCCAACCGTTGACCATTCTCTTGTGGCCGGAGGCGCTCAACGCCAGTGGCTCCCGGCGTGCCGGCCGGATGGCCATCAGCCGCAATGCCGGTCCTTCCCTTATCTCTTCTCCACTTTGCCGATCGATCCCGGGCTAGCAGTCATAGTGCGTGGATGGTTAACCTCTTCTTCACTTTGCTGATCGATCCTGGGCTAGCAGTCATAGTGCGTGGATGGTTACAATTGTAATGGTTCGACTGCGTCGTTCAGAGTCAGCTTGGCGTTGGCGCCAATCGAGATCCACCGTTTCGAGTCCCCCAGTCGTGTGCAAATTGCGCAGGGTTGGTTGGCCGGGCCCCAGCCTGAACGGCGACAGCGTTCTCGGGCAGGTCGAGAGTCCAGACGATGCTGCCGCGGGCAATCAAATCTCTGCAAAGTGTATCGATCTGTCCTCCAGGGCTGGCGTGCAGGACGACGGCCTCCGTGGCCAGCGCAGCCACAAGGCTGTTGCGCTCTCGGGCCAGGGCCGCTGTGGCGCGCCGGTGGAGATGGACGAATGGGGAAACGACCAGCACTCGCTGAGCATCGATTCCTGATCGCCAGCTCGCGGGCATCCGCATGCGACAAATCGACCTTGCCGGGCAGATGACGACCGGTTGCGTGCCACGCAGCAACAAATCGAGGCATTCTTTCTCCATCGGCGAGTGAAATCCCCCGATGACGGGTACACTTGCATCACGCAGCGCTCGGGCCAGGTCGTAAGTTCGCACGATGACTTGTCCGGGACAGCGCATCGAACAGAGCAATCCCAGTAGTGGGCCGTTGAGGAGGCTCGCGTCGCCGACCAACCAAAGATTGGGAAATCGCCCCGGAAGGCCCTTTTCTTGCAGTCGGGACGGATAGCCTTGGCTCGCGACGTTCAGCTTGGCGGCCTTTTCCGTCATCGGTACGTGCCTCTTCGATCCGCGAGACGGCTCAATAACATCCAGCGTGCTGTCGTCTGCTAAAGTCGGCTTATATGGACAGGCTGCCAGGACTATTGGCCAACCATCGTTTCGCTGAGCTCTTCCGCGAAGAGCTCGGATGGGACCGAGCCTCGGGGACGATGTCCATCCAGATTGGCGACCGAGAGCTCGCATTCGAGGCTGTCGCCTAGAAGCGTGGTTTTCAGGTTCTCCAATGCAGCGCGGATCGTCGCGTTCTCTTCAATCGAGGTTTGCTTCGCCGGGCGCAGGCACAGGTCGCAAAAGCGGTTCACGAGCACATCCTGATCTATTCGTGCGATACGCCTCCGAAACAGGTCTGGCAGTGGGCTTTCCGGATGCCGGACGGCAGTCGCCTGAGACACCGGGAACACCCGTTCTTTTCCGGCTCGCCGCCCGTCCCGCTTCTCAAGAGGCTGAACTGCCTTCGTTTCTCAATCGACGAGGAATCCGACGTCACGTTCGTCGATGCCCTCCATCGCGTCCGCGCGGCGCTCGACGCGTCGCCAGATGTCAACCTGTTTGCCAGACGCCCCTGGTACGCCGAGCGCAGCGACGAGCCCGCCATGGCGATGATCAACGGTGAGCCCGACGCCTTCAGCAAGTTCATTCTATTGCATCGGCCGCTCGCGCGACACATCTCGAAGAGACTCCAGCGAACTTACGGGATGGCGGCGGATGATGCCGAGCAGATCGGCGTGATCGGGTTGATCAAGGCGGCGCGGCGATTCAAACCTGATCGTGGTTACCAGTTTTCCACCTATGCAACATACTGGGTTCGCCATGCCTGTCAGAGTCTGGGTCCCGACGCGGCCTTGTTCATTCGGCTGCCCATCAATGTCAGGTCCGCCTTCTTCCCGATCCGACGCCACCTCGAGAAAGTCCGCACAGCGTTCGGCCCTGGCCGAGTGAACGACGAACTGGCCCGTCTCTGCGCTCAGGACAAACGCTTCCGCCGCCAATGGCTGGCGTTTGTGAGCGTGCCCTGGACGTTCGGTCGCTGTCCGATCCCCACGAGCCCGAATACTTCGAGGCGCGATCCTTGGCGGCTCCAGCCGACGACGAGCCACTTCACCGGGTGCTTCACGGGGAGCACGTTGAGAGGATACGCGCCGCAATAGAATGTCTTCCGCCTCGACAACGGCGTTTCCTGCGGTTGCGACATGGAATGGAGGGCGATCCGCGGACCCTCGAACAGATTGGCCTGGTCGAGGGCGTAACTCGCGAACGGGTTCGGCAAATTGTCTTACGTGCCGAGGCGCGACTCCGGTTCTTCATCGAGCGCGATTTGACGGACCTCGTTCCAGTGCGATCGGCCGTGGCACCGAATGCCGAGACCGAAACGGAGAGGGGTCCCGCCTCGATTTGAAGTCGGGATGCGGGAGCCGCGCAGGAGGCTGCCGTCGCCACCGTGCGCGCAACCGGGGCAGAGGTCCCAGAATCAAGCAATCGGCTGCACTCGCCCCGCGTCCCGGTCCTGGCGCAAGAAGAGTCGCAACTGATCCGGCGCGATCTCGAACGCATTGACCAGCCGGCGAAGCATGTCGCGAATGCCGTTGGCGGACAGGTTGCATTCCACGAAGAGCCCTTGGTCGACCTCGAGGGCTTTGCGGAGTGAGCCAGGGTCGCGCGTAACGCTATGGTGTCCGCGATTGCTGATAAACTCGGGGTGGTCGACGAGCGAACCGAAGCGTCCCGCGTCGCGCTGATGAAGCTGTCGGCACACCAATTCATAGAGACGCTGCCAGGTAGTGATGCCACTGGTGGCTTGGCCAACGAGGATGAAACCGTGGGGGCGCTTGTAGGTGAAGTCTTCGTCAAGCGAGTGGGGCTCATCGCGGTTGAGGTCCTGGATAATCCGCTCGTTTCGCTCGCGGTCCTCCTGACCGGTTTCTTCCGCGGATTCAAGGGAGACCTGCGTGTACTGCTGGATGAGCACCGACAATTCAGCCGCCAGTCGATCGAACTCGCTCATCTTCTCGACGTACGAGCGCATGAAGCGAACGCCCTCGTCGAACGCCGCCAGGTCTTGCCGGTCTATTCCGGCCCAGATGTCGTCGGATAGGGCGAGCAGGTTTTCTCGCACGGCCTCGAGGTCTTCGAGGATCGCGCGAGTGCGGTCTGCCGGCGGTAGGTACTGAGCCGCGCTCATTCGTTGTCCCCCCCGTTTTGGCCCATTCGGTACTTGATGTCGAAATTGATGACCATGTCAAGTTCTTCAGGCGTGAAACCATAATGCTCAGCAAGCAAACAGTCGATCTCGTCAATAATTGGTTTCGACGAGCTGCAGTAGAACTCGTCATAACTGATGGTATCCCCCCCCTTTGTCTTGATCGTCTTTCGCACAGCCTGGCTTCGTAGGTCCTTCATTAGCTTTTTGTTCAGTTCGACCAACTTTGCGTCACTAAGAACGGCGTCGCTGACCGGGAAGCCCGAAGCCAGGCCATCGGAGAGATGGAAACAGTCGCCGTAAGCAATGAAATACGCGTAGAACAATGAGCTGTTCAGGACGGCGCATGCGACATGGGCCGTTTCGGGCTTTGCAAAGAACAAGTATCTTCCGTGCGCCGGTGCGCTAACCGTGTCGTTTTTCGCATAATATGGGAGCCCATGAGTAGCCTTTACCCAGTATTGCGTTGCTTCCTGATAAAAGATGAAATTACTCGTTTCTCTTCTCGAGAGTGAACCAGCGATGGTATGGGAGCCCTTCTGCTTAACCAGACGAAACAGGTGCTCCTGCAGATCGCTGCCATACTTTGGAATCGCACCAGTAGCGATTAACTCCCCGCTGACATGAGCGTATTCGATTCGAGCGAAAAGATGCTCCCGAACCTCAGTTGCCCATCGCTGGTATCGGGTAGTCAGCAAGGACGACGGCACATCGGGGATAGCGCCTTGTGATAGGAAGATCACGCTTCTGCAATGCTGCAAGCCGTCGAAGAGCTTACCAGGTCGGTCGTCAAATGGGATAACGTAAAGCGTCGAACTCGCCCGGGAAAGGAGACGCCGGATCGGACCCATTCGCGAAGAGCTAACGAGCGGCAATTGCACGATGAAGCTCATCCGACCCTTGGGCTGTCTGATTCCCAAACCGCGTTCGGTGCAGACACAATGGAGGTTTCCACATGGCTCGCTGGCATAGCCACGCACCGTATATTCCTTCTTGACCTCTGCATATTCCTTCCAGGGAGGGTTTCCGATAATGACATCGAACCCACCACCGTTCATGATTCCGTAGAACTCAGCGAACCAGTGAAACGGCTCGTGGCTCGCTCGCCACTCGGCGAACTCCTTCTTTTTCTTATCAGCGTCGATCCCGTATTCCCCGGCCAGGTAGCGATCTAGCTGTTCCGCGAGCATGTCCAATCGCTGGCGAAGCTCCTGCTTAGCGGCGGAGAACGACCGGCCATCCATGCCCTGTTGCGTTTGCATCTCGTGGAACTTGCGAAAGGCCCGATCGACGATCTCGGCCTCTTCGATGATGCAAGTCACCTGATCCGACTCTTCGAATCCTGGCATCGCCTTGATCGTCTCTGTCGCGCTGTGCTTTCTCTCCAAGGATCGCTTCACGTCGTCCAGCCTGGCGAAGCCGACGAGCGTATTACCCGGGCGGACGTTGAAATCCACGTCAGGTAAGGGTTCGAGCTGATCGACGCTTTCGACTTGGGCGACGAGCTTGAGGAAGAGCCGCAACTTGCAAATCTCAACCGCCTCTTCCATGATGTCGACGCCATAGAGATTGCGGACGATGATGGACTTCAGGACGCAGTAGTCTCGGCTGGGATGACGCTCGATGTCGGCCAGGACGGCGCGGAAATCGTCGAATTTCTTCGGGGAATGCCGCTCTCCAGATCTGTCCAGGTCGTCCACGAACGCCTGCATCCGCTCGAGGCAGGCTTCATAGAGCGGCTGGAGAATGTTGAGCGCGGCGAACAGGAAGGCGCCGGATCCGCAGGTTGGGTCGAGCACGGTCACATCGCGGATCGCATGCCAGAAGGCCCGCAGTAGATCCGGTCCCTCGGAACCCGAGATATCATCCTCGGCGAACTGGCGAAGATTCAAGTTAAGCGTGATCAGATCGTTGATCTCTTGGGCCTCACCCCGTCTTAGCTTGTCGCGAATCTCGAGACAGCGTTGGCGACGGGCGACGTGCTCCCGCCAAGTTTCGGTGGGCAGTCCGTAGGCATCCGGTGCCGCCCGGTTCCAGGTGCCGCGCTTTGAGACCTCGGCGATTCCCTCGGCAATCGTGGTTGGAAGAGGGATCACTTCTCCGTCTGGGCCAACGACGCCGTGGCGGACGGATGGGTAGATGTAGCGGTCGGGGTCGTCGCGCAAGAGCCGCCACAGCGGCGAGCCGGGCACGAACGCCGCCGGGTGCTCCTTCTTCGCCGCATCGAAGAGGAAAGGGATGATCGTACTCTTGCCGATGTACTCGGTGATGTCTTCTTTGGTGTAATAGGCCCCCATCTGCTTCTGGTTGATGTACTTTTCGAAGATATAACCGAGCACGTCGGGATTGATTTCCCTATCGTTGCGAAGCGGACGGGAATCCAGGTGCCAATCCCATTCGTCGAAAAACGCGAACAGCCGCTCAAAGGCCTCGTCCGGGATGTCGAGTTTGGCGTTCTGCCCCTCAAGCTCGTGGACATCGAACAGCCCACCGTTAAGGTAAGGCACCGCGCCCAGAAGCGCTGTCAGGTCGGCGTCCAGCACGCGTTCACGCGGCTCCTTGTCAAACCCCTCGTGGAAGAGGACAAGGAGGAAGTAGCGGTAAAAGGTAAGAAACTTACCTCTGCCGCGCTGCAACTGGACCTTCCGCAGTCGATCGCGTAGATAGTTGACCTCGCCGTCGAGGAAGCCCTTCCGCTGAATAAAGTAGATGAACATCATGCGGTTGAGCATCAAGGAGGCGTACCATTCCTTGTCGGCCTGGTCGGTAATTCCCTTGATAAACGCAAGGAATGCGGTGTGTTCAGCCTTGAAGCGGTCGTAGAACTTCTTGGTAACGAGGTCTCGATCAAAGGCGTCACGCAGACGGTGCGTAGCGCCGGTCAGGTCGAGTGCCTCTTCCTCGTCGAGCGGGATGTAGATCTGACTGAGCTTCTGGATCAGGGCATCGCCCGACTGGTGGCCAGGATAATAGGGATGCTCACGGTACAAGGCGGGCTGCCCAGGCTGGCGAGCGACCCACTGCCAGATCTGGGTGGTCCTCGCTTCGTCGACGAAGATAATCAGGTGTTCGTAGGCGGACTTGGTGACTTGCTTCTCGATCTTGCGCCTCGTCGCGTGGTCAGGAATGCGGCCGTCAGCCCCCGGTTGGCACTGGAAGACCTGAACGCCGCGCTTCTGTGCCACGGAAAGCAGTGAATAGACCTGCCCCGCCACCGAGACCGTGACGTTGGCGGCCGGGAAGTCCCAGCCCAGCTCTTGCGTGAAGACGCCCGTGAAGTCGAACTTCTCTAGTCGTTCACGAATAGCGGGTTTGTCGATGCCCATAGTCGTTAACGAGTTGCGCTCGTGCCCTTCTTGTCGGCTTGCCTTAGCTGGGCTGTATGTTACAATTTCTCTAGCGACCAGTGTGGGCCGGCGTCAGTCGACCCTGGACAATGTCCCTGGCCGCTATTTTTTTTGCGCTCCGGGTGACCACTGCTCGGCCAGCCAAACAAGGACGTCCTGGAGCGACTCATTTCCCCGAATAATAAGTGATTCGAGCAGCTTGATGCCGCTATCGTCGACGGTTTTGCCTGCGATTCCCACTTTCCTTTCTTCCTTCTTCCTCGCGCTCAGAGCGCAGACATCGCAGAGCTGAAGTGGACGGCTCTTGGCCGAGTCGATGAAGAACCCTTTCTCGACGACCTGGGATAGATGCAACGTCCCCTCCGCGCCCCGCAGCACCTTGATCGATTTCTCCACGTCGCGAACAATCTCCTTGTTCTCGTCAGAGATAAACATGCCAAGCGGCTTGCCCGGCAGCCCGGCCAGGTGCTCGTCGATGACCCGGGCAACCATGGGGAACGCCGCCACATGGGGGTTGATGAGGACTCCCGAGCCGAAGGTCGAGTGCAGCCATCTCTGATACCGCTTCTTGACGATCGCTCGATAAACGACCTTGAGGTCATGCTTTTTCGCGGTCTGCAACCACTCGTCGCGTAACGCGATCCGCGTGTCCACAGAAATGTCTTTGAAGGCTCCTCGTCCTGATCGCAAATCGGTGGCGTGGACTTCGTGGCCGTCGGCCATCGTGGGAACGTGTTGCGCGATCGCCTGCTCCAGGTCCCGTTCGAGGGGTTGCCAAACCGCTTCTGGTACGATCAGCGCAGCCAGCAGGAAGATCGGCTGCTCGGTGTCGTTCAGGTTTGTCCCGGTGTTACCGGACTCGTCGAGGTAGACCAGATGCAAGGCGGCCCCCTTCAGGGAGAGCGGAGTCCGAGAGAGCAGATGATCCGCGGTTCCTGCGGCTCTTCCTTCTCTTGGACGATGCAAAGACGACCTTCTTCGCGCAGCTCGACAACGCGCTCGGCGAGATCCTCGGCACTGATACCGCTCCGGAGCTGCCGGTTCAGGATGTCCACCGCGACCTGGCGAAGCGGGAAGCTGTAAATGTCCTCGATCGCCCGATGAAGCTGGTGGGTATCGAACAGAGTTCCTTTTACACTTTCGGCATAATGCTTGAGCCGTTCATAGGTGCGGAAGCGCGCACCCGAGGGGCGACCGAGCTGTCCACCGGAGACTTTCTCCTCGGCCGCGATCAGTTCAACGGCTCGACGCACCAGGTCATGATGGTTCGGGTGCCTTGGAAGTGCGTTGGTTTCAGGCGAGCACTCAGCGGCCTTGATGATCGCGAACTGTGACTCAGTAACGGGCTGGCCCGCTTTGTCGAGCCAGGCCAGGGCGTCGTTGCCATCGGCCGTGTGGACGTAAGCAAGCACGCCCTCTGGCTGGCCAGCCACGGGCGTGTGCGGACGGGTGGAAAAGACGACGTTGGGCAGATCAGGAATCGTCTTTTGCAGCGTGGGATCACGGTCTATGGCGTTTTTCCAGATCTGGTAGGCGAAAGAGCCCAGGTCAACCTCGGTATCGGTGTCGCCATCGAGAATGCCGGCCCTCTCGGTGAACAGATCGCGGATCACGTCGTCATTGCGGTCGTCCTCGAAGAATGCCTCGTCAGAGCCGACCACCTCGGCGTTCTCGCGCAGTCTTTGCCTGACGCGGGACCGCAACCGAATGATCCGTTCGACCCCGTCTGCCGGAAGGAACGAGTAACAGAGAATCTCGTCGGCCTTCTGGCCGATTCGGTCCACGCGGCCGGCACGCTGGATCAGACGAATGATGGCCCAGGGCAGGTCGTAGTTGACGATGATCGCCGAATCCTGGAGGTTCTGGCCCTCACTGAGCACGTCGGTGGCGATCAGGACATCGAGTTCGTTGGCCGGCGAGATCTCGTTGCGTTTGCGGTTGCTCTCAGGGCTGAACCGCCACGCGAGCTTCGTCGGATCCTCGGAGTTCCCGGTAACCGCCGAAATGCGCTGAACGCCGCGATTCTCGAGTTCTTTGGCCAGGTAATGGACGGTATCGGCAAACTGCGTGAACACGATGATCTTGCGACCGGGGTGTTTCTTTAGAGCCAATTCGGCGAGCTTGGCAAGCTTGGCATCGCGCGAAGCGTCCCATTCGCCACATCGGTTCAGCACGCCGAGTAACTCAGCGACGTCGGCCTGAAGGTCACTGGCGAGCTGCGGCAGAAAGCGACTCGACGGAAGCCAGCGAAAGCGCCGCTTCAAGGGGCCCGCGTATTGCGCATAGACTTCGGCAGCGCGCTCGCGGAATTGTGCCGCCGTCCCCAGCCGCGACCTGCCGGTGTCCCCGTTCGAGACTTCGCCGTCGTTCTCCTCTTCATCGGCGAAGAAGTCGCGCTCGACATCGGTGAAGCGGGCATCGAGCAGACTGGCATCCTGAGCCCCGATCGGGAGGGGCAGGCCGGCGTCAAGCGCATGCAAGTACACGAAGTTCCGTAGGATGTGGCGCTCGACGGACTGAATGAAGGCCTGGCCACTGCTCTCCAGGCGCTTGAAGAGATTGGTGCGGCAGAAGCCCATCAACCGCTTTCCGGCGCGCGACAAGTCGAGGATGATTCGCGCCTCGGCGGCCGTAGGTGGGTCGTGTGGGCGTTCTCCCAGATAGTTGCCAAGGCCATAGCGGGGAAGAGCAAGACGGTTGATGGCGTCGACAATGGGTGCGGAGTACAGGAGTGCGTATTGATCCTTCGAATTGTTGTCGTCGATCTTGAACTTCACGGTGCGAGGACGTCGCGTCGGGAAGTAGGATCTAGTCCCGTCCGGGAACGTCAGGTATTTGCGCCCTGAGGACCGGTCTGTCTCGGCATAGTTCTCCTGGATAAATGTTCGCGTGCGTCGTACCAGATAGAGGCGCATGAGCTCGCGCCAATCGTCGGCGTGTGCGCTTTTTTCGAAGGCCGCCAGAGTCCGGACAGCGCACTGGTAGCGGCGAATGAACTCGGTTTCGCCGATCTCCCGAAGCAGGGTCTCCGGGCGGATCCCGATGTCCGCGTCTTCGGCGAGGAAGAGTCTGAGTTGGCTAGCGAGATCGAGATATGTGGTGTTGTATGGTGTTGCAGAGAGAAGGATGACTTTGCTTTCGTTGCGATTGATGTAATCCCGGATGACGCGGTAGCGTTTGCCTTCGCGATTGCGAAGATTATGGCTTTCGTCGACGAGAACAAGCCGATACCTTTTTACTTTTTCGGGCAGTTCCTTGATGGCTCGGCTGATCGAGAGCACGCGGCCTCTCAGGCCGTACTGCTGCCGATAATCCTCCCACATGGAGACGAGGTTCTTCGGGCAGAGGATCAGCGTTTCCAGGCCGTGGTCGTCCTCGAAGATGCGTGCCACGGCTGTCGCCATCAAAGTCTTGCCAAGACCGACGACATCGCCAATGAGCACGCCGCCCCGCTTGTTGAGGTGGTGGGCGGCGATCTTGACCGCGGCGACCTGGAACTCGAACAGCGTGTCGACAAAGTCCCGAGGCAGGCGGAACTCCGTCAGGCCGGTGCGGGCTTCCTGGGACAGATGGTACGCGATCTTGAGGTAGATGTAGTAAGGAGAAAGCATCTCCTCGCGAGCCCAGCTCTGGTCGATGATTTCCTGGAGTTCCTTGGAAATGTCCAGGCACCATTGATCGTTCCAGCGCTCCTCGAACCACCGCGCGAGCTTGTTGCACGCGTCTTGCTCGACAACATCGACGTTCAACTCGCCCTGTTGCGACAACCCGGCAAATGTCAGGTTGCTGCTTCCTAGATAGCCTACAGTGGGGGTTATCGGGTCAGGACGGAAGAGTAGATATAACTTGGCGTGAAGTGGGTGCCGCAGGTAAAGCTTTACCACGACCTTCTTGTCGCGAATTTGGGCGGCAAGTCTTCGCAGGCCAATCTCGTCTTGGTTGGTCGGAATGCCGACCGTCAACTGATCGCGGAATTCCCCTGCAAGCCGCCTCTTCAGGTGGACTGCGGTTTGGTTGTCGATGGCGTGCTCGGACTTGATGACGCTGAGGGCATCGCGTAGCTCCTCCTGAGGGAGTCGCTGCATCCCAACCAGCAGACGACAGCAATGACCTGGACCGCCAGACCAGCGTTCGACCAGTTCGTCGATCTGCTTCCACCCTCGCAGATTGAAATATCCGACACAGAAGTCCGAGCGTTCAGCGAGTACGAGCGTTTCTCGGATTGCGGGGAGTAGAGACTGGTCGATGTTGTCGAAGATGCGGGGCATTAATCGTGCCTTTCCTTCGAAGCAACCATTCGCTGTCGCCCTTGATAATCCTTCGTAGCAAAGAATCGAGACTCTCTCGCCGAAGGATACGCGCTAAGAGTAGCAGTTCCTTAGCCTATCATAACGCATGGGTTCGTGCATGAGTAGGGCGAGGGAGGTAATGTCCTACTTTGAATAATAGTCTAAATGGGGCATCCACCTCTTCCGGCCTGGCCCGAATGGTGGCCCGAATGGGCAAGAGCCGGGTAGCACCTTCGAGTGTCGAAAGCTGGGTGGCACCTTCGGGGGCTGGTCAGAACGCAAAGGGCTACCCACGTTTCTTGGGTGGTAGAACATGGGTGGCCCCTTTCGCTCCTTTCGCTCCTTGGCCCAACCATCGACGGCCCGTGCCCCGACCCTGATCCTCCTTTGTGGATCGGCGAGGATGATGAGATTCTCGGTCTTGAGGGGGTTCGGCCGGTCGATCACCCAGGACCCGATCATGAAGTGCCTTTTAGCTCAGGGCGTGAGCCAATCCTCCAGCCGGAGACCAGGGATATTCCGAAAATCAGGCGTGTTGTTTGTCACAAGGGTCAAATTGTGGACCAAGGCCACGGCCGCAATCATCAGGTCCATGTCGGGAATAGACACGCCCTTTTTGAGCGACTCGCCCTTGACCTTGCCGAACTGACGGGCGCAGGCCTGGTCGAAGTCGAGGACCGTGACCTCCGGGAGCAGGTCGGCGATTAGAGCCAGAAGGCGGTCGGGGTCGGAGTGCTTGTACGCTCCCGCGTAAAGTTCTGAAAGGATGACGGTGGAAATCGCCAGGCCCCCTGCATGCTGGAAGAACCGATGTGCCAGACCTCCAGGTCGCCGCATATGGGCCGAGCAGATGTTCGTATCAAGAAGATGAGTCATTCCTGCTCCATCTGGGGACTCCGGTTCAACTTGCGGTCCTGATAGATCTGCTCCATGATGCCATCCCACTCGGTATCGTCGGCGAGAGCACCTGCGGTCCGCAGAATGCCCTCACCCCATTTCCGGGCGGGTTGAACGACCGTGACCTGCACCTGCACCTCGACCTCCTGGCCTTCGGCCACACCGAGGTCTTCGTCCAGTTCGATGGTCTTGCCGTGGATTTTGCCGTGAATCGTTTTCGTCATGAGTGACTCCTCCTATTCGACATCGTCTTGCAGCATTTTACGCTGCCGCCTATTGGGGACACAAAGGGCCAGCCACGTTTCTTGGGTAGTAGAACGTGGGTGGCCCCTGGTATGTGGTTTCGTTGAGAGAATTTCTTCTTCTCACTGCGCCATCCGGACTACTCTGCGGCAATTGGGACTTTTCCAGTTCCTTTTCCCGGAGGTGTTCGCATGGCTACCAGATGCAAGTCAAGAGCTCGTCGATCGCGGCGCTATCTCACCATCGTCAAGCCTTCCGGTTCGCTCCACCCGCGGGTCCAGAAGGTCGGCCCCGAGCACTTCGGTATCGTGGCCGTGGATTGTGCCAAGGCTCGTTCCAAGTGGATGCTCGCCGATTTCTACGGACGCATCCTCATCCCACCCACCGTGGTCGAACACAACAAGCAGGGCTTTGACTCGGCGATCGCCGAGATCCGCCGCGCGATGGAATCCCACAGCCTTGGAGATATGCTCGTGGCCATCGAGCGGACGGGCATCTACCATCTGCCAGTTAAACGGGCGTTTTCATCACAGAGCTTTGATACAAGGATCGTCCACCCACTGACAACCAAGCAATACCGCTTGCCGGCCGATCCGGGAAACAAGACCGACGACACCGACCTCTTCGCCATCCATCGCGCGACCACCAACGGCTTCGG
>JBAUOX010001147.1:0-2561 GCA_049579985.1 Isosphaeraceae bacterium
CCTTATGACCACCATGAACATTTCCGTGCCCGACGAGATGAAGGCTTTTGTCGAAGCTGAGATGGCCCAGGAGGGCTACGCCTCGGCCAGCGAATATCTCCGCGCCCTGATCCGCGATGCCCAGAAGCGGCGGGCCAGGCAGGAGCTCGAAGCCAAGCTCCTCGAGGGGCTGCAAGGGCCGCCGGTTCAGATGACTCGCGACGATTGGGACTCCATCCAGCGCGAGGCCCTGGAGGGGCTGGCCGGCGAGACAATCCGCCCATGAACGCCATCCACCGCCGCCACAAGGCTAGGCAGGATCTGGTGGAAATCTTTCGCTATTATGCCCGAGAAGCCGGGCTCCGCGTTGCCCAGCGTTTCTTCGCCCAAGTTGAAGCCACTCTTACCCGTCTGGCGGGCATGCCTGGCATGGGCACACACTACGACCTCGACCATCCGGCACTCGCTGACCTTCGTTTCTTCCCCGTCTCTCGCTTCCGCATGTACCTGGTCTTCTACCGGACTGTACCCGGCGGCATCGAGATTGTCCGTGTCCTGCACGGCGCGCGCGACATCGCCGGCATCTTGGCAGAGGAATTTGGCGTGGATGCGTCTGCCGACCAGGAACCGGAAGAAGAGCCAAACGAGTCCTGATCGTAAATCACCCGATCCTGCGGTGGCGCATCACCGACATCGGCCACATGTTTAATTGCTAATAATTCCATTGGGTCTCTTGCACGAATCCTTACCAACGTCCATCTGAAGCGGAAACCGAGCAGAAACAGGGACGCGAGCAGAAACAGGGACGCAGCTAGTATCAATAACTAGCTGCGTCCCTGTTTCCAGCCCGAAGTGGTCGAGGACGACGATGGGAAGACGTACCGGGCCGTTTACACGGTCAAGTTCGCTGGCGTCCTCTACGTGCTGCACGCCTTCCAAAAGAAGTCGAAGAGCGGCATCAAAACACCGCCCGAGGAAATCGAGAAGGTCAAATGTCGATTGAGGGAGGCCGAGAAAGACTATGCCGAGTGGACCGAGCAGCAGAAGCGGAAGGACCAAGACGACCACTGACGAACCCGGTCACATCGAACGGGGGAGCGGGAACGTGTTCGCCGACCTCGGCATTCCGAACCCTGACCTGGCCCTCGCCAAGGCCGAACTCGTCCGACGCATCCGGGACGTCATCGCCGAGCGGAAGCTCACACAGGCGAAGGCCGCCGAGCTGCTCGGGCTCGACCAGCCGAAGGTGTCTGCGCTCGTCCGTGGCCGCGTTGCAGGCTACACCCTCGACCGCCTCTTCCGGTTCCTAACCGCCCTCGGTCAGCGGGTCGAAATCACCGTCCGGCCGAACGCGAAGAACCCCTAGGAGCGTGCGGTTGTGGGGCTCTTGGGGTCAGACCTTGGCGTGCGAGGGGAAAGGTTTCAGAGTTCGAGTCTCTTCCTCCTTTCCAAAGCTTACCTGACGCAAGGACGTCACTAATATCGACTGTCTGCACGGGGGTAGCCTCGGTTACATGCACATAAGCGCTTGATACAAGCGGCTTAAAGGTTAAGGAGGTGCTATTCAGTGACGTCTCTTTTCCCCCCATTTTTCCCCCTGAGGTTTACGTTCTAAATGTAGTAGATATAGGCATGTTCAACATAAACATCGCCTAGATTAGTCCCACGGACCCGCGTTGCCAGGGGAGCATGTTGCTTGGAGACGAAGTCGATGACTGCCTTCGCGACCGGGTCGCCCGGACCGACGAGCTTCACCTCGAAAGGATCAATCCAGAGTCTTGTCAATCGCTTCATCGCCTTGTACACGGCCTTGTAGGCTTCAATAATCCCTTTCTGATCGACCACGTCCGAGACGAGATAAAGAAACCATTGGTCGGCCTCACTCGTGTAGAGCCAAAAAGCGGCCTTCACGTCGAAATTGTCCACCTTTAGCTGATCGATCAGCTTGGGTACGTCATCGATCTGGTGTTCTACCAACGTTGCTTGATCCATGGGAGCACCCCGTGTGCGGCGTCCGTGATCGCCGCGATGAGTTGTTGGGCTTGAGCCTGAGTCTTGCGTTCGTACCGGCTCTCCTCAGTCCAGTCCTTGACGACCCCCCAGTTAGCCTGCAGGTCGGGATCGGCAGCAGCGTCGGCGTCTCGCTGCGTCGTCAAGCCGGCGGTCTTGACCAGCTTCTCGATCTCATGCGAGTAGTAATCGTGGATGGATTTCGGCTTGGGAGGAAACTCATGCCGGTCCGTTAGCTTTGCGATGCAAGCCTTGAGGCCGCACTCTACGGCATATCCAGCCAGATAATAGGCGCCATAGTACTTCCCCTGGGCCAAGAGCAAAGCCGCCTCGTCGATCCGCACGTCGGCAAGCTGCTGGAAATCGTTCCGGTTCATCGCAACGGCCTTGGTGTCCTCGGTCAGCAATCAGTTGTATGATACGCACGTGGGTTCCTGGGAGCAGCCCTCTCAACATGCAAGAATGGCCGATTTTCCGAGGTTTTTTGCAATCTGGCTCCGTCTTCCGTAGTTCTCGGCCACGGTTTTTCTCAAAAAGCCCGTGTTTTTGACGGTTTCCCATGTTGAAAGGGA
>JBAUOX010001148.1:0-13686 GCA_049579985.1 Isosphaeraceae bacterium
AAACGAGCGATGATAATGGTAAACGACGCTGGTAACAGGGCCGATCCCTGGTAGAGTACGGTCATGGTCCGCACGCACGTTATCGCCTGCAAGCTTGCTCGGGCCAGGGCCGACGCCCTGAACCTGGAGAGCGGTCGCGTCTACACCGGCGTCCTCGTGGCGCACTGGCGGACCGTGCGAAAGAAAAACCTCTGGCTCTCGGAAGGATCCGCCAAGCGCTGGAGCGATACGCGCACCAACGCCAGTATGCACGCCCATACAATCGACGCCGCGCAAGAGGGTTTCTACAAGGCGTGCGAGACAACCAGGGGGTTGCGCAAGGCTGGGTTCACCGAGGCCAAGTTCCCGCACTGGACCAAGAAGTTCCGCACGACGATTTGGAAGAACACGGCGATCAAGCGGAACGGCGACGTCCTGGAATTGTCCTGTGGAGGCCGGACCAAGAAGGAACGTGAGGAGCGGAAGATCTCCTTGCCAATCCCGACGGCCCTGCGCGACTGCCTCCGATTTCTGGAAGTCCGCCTGGTCTACGACAAGAAGGCGCGGCGGTACCTCTGGCACATCGTCGTCGAGAACGGCAAGCAACCCAAGCCGTCGCCTGGCGGCAACGTCGTAGCCGTGGATCTGGGCGAGATTCATCCCGCAGTCGTGGGTGATGAAGCGGTCGCAACCGTGATCACCTGCCGGGAGCGGCGGGCCGAAAGCCAGGGACACGCCAAGCGGTTGGCGAAGATTCAGAAAGCAGCGTCGCGCAAGCAGAAGGGGTCGCGCAGCCACCGGCGTCTCATGAAGGCCAAATCGCGCATGAAGGCCAAGCACGGCCGGGTCATGCGGGACATGGAACACAAGATCAGCCGGACGATTGTCGATACCGCTGTCGAGCGAAAAGCCGGGACGATCGCCATCGGCGACATCAGAGACATCGCCGATGGAGTCGATTGCGGCACAGTCCAGAACGGCCGCATGAGCCGCTGGAACCACGGCAAAATCAGCGACTACGTGAAGTACAAAGCGGCAGCCGAAGGGATCGTGGTCGCACTGGTCGACGAACACCACACGAGCCAGACGTGTCCCAACTGCGAGCATCGCCACAAACCGAGCGGGCGCAAATACGGCTGCCCGGTCTGCGGGTTTCAGGCGCATCGCGACGTGGTAGGTCAGGTCAACATCCTGTCGGTGTTTCGTCATGGCGAGCCAGGGAAGATTGCCGCTCCGTCGATCGTCAAGTATCGTATCCCTCACGACATGAGGGTCATGCGTAGATGCCAGGACACTGGCCAGGAACGGATGCCTGTAGCTCGGGGGTTACTCCGAGAAGCTGTGGGGCTTTAGCCCCGGCAGAGTGTCATGCCATCCGGTCGCGATGTCAAAAAACGGCTTCAGCAGCCAACGGGCAGTCAAGCAGATTGAGGATCTTGTGTTGGCCGACCGGGAAGACTCGGTATTAGCTGGTGATCATCTCAAAAATCGCGGTCGTGGCTACCACGTCTGTAGCCACCCCCGCCACCACCACCCTGGGTTCGAGGCTTGGCTTCGTTCACGGTGAGTCGACGTCCATCATGATCGCGGCCATCCAGTGTCTCGATCGCTACATGCGCCTGGTCGTCGTTGGGCATCTCAACGAAGCCGAATCCTCGACTGCGGCCGGTGTCACGGTCGATCAGGACCTCCGCCGAGCTCACGGAACCGAATTGTGCGAACAACTCCTCGAGCTGCTCGGAAGTGACGGTGTACCTGAGGTTCCCGACGTAAAGCCGCTTGGCCATCGCAATCGCCCGCTAAAGGCTCTCCTCCGGCAGTCGATCGTTGCCACGAATCGCCAAAGGTATGGTTTCCAGGATAGTTGACTATATAAATTTCGTACACTCTTTTCAACGAGAAAAAAGACCTCGAAAGACCCACGTGAAGTTCCAGAATTCTTCGCTTACGTCTCCTCGAGACGCTATGATCGACATCCAGCCCTGTCCCATGCCACAACCGCCGGCTCGGTCATCGGCTCTGTCCGCTGGGCTTCGCAAACAGGCAAGCTCGCTCAGGTCGCATGGAACTGAACCCATTCAACCCTGCAATGAACGGATGTCGCTTTCGATGGCAACACGAATCCGGCCTTCTCTCTCCACGAATCCGGCCTTCTCTCTCTGGGTTCGTGAGACTGGCCATGCCGGCGGTAAACTCCGGTTCGCCTGTCGCATCATCCTCCAAGTGGGAGACGCTAGGTCGGCACGAATCGCCGCTGCCTTCGATCGCTACAGCGAACCTCCCGGGATCGATGCGCCGGCGGGCTGATCGGGTGTGAAGGCTCACCTCCGGTCAATGATTCGCCGCGGCGTGACGATGCCGTCGATCGGGACATCGTGCGGCTCGATCGGAAGCTCCGGGGCGATCTGGCAGTCGAAACCCAGGGCCCAGCATGTCGCGTCCGGCCGCATCCCGGGCAAGAGCCGGTCGTAGAGGCCGCCGCCGCGTCCCAGGCGATAACACCGGCAGTCAAACGCGAGTCCCGGGATCAACGCCCAGTCCACTTCCGCGACTTCGACCTCGGCGCAAAGCTCGCGTGGTTCAGGAATTCCCAGGATACCTGGCTCCAGGTTCGCGCTCAGCGACGTGATCTGGAACAGCCGCATGCGGTTCTCCTCGCGCTGGACGCGGGGGCAGAGAACCCGCTTGCCTGCCGCCATGGCATGCAGAAAGCAGGAGCGTGTGTCGATCTCCTCCGCAAAGGCTGTGACGTAAAGCAGGACGGTATGTGCGGCGGCATAGCCCGGAAGTGCAGGGAATTGCGCGATCAGCTCAGCTTCTTCGGCGGCCCGAACGCCTGGATCAAGCCCCAGGATCGATTTCCTGATCGATCGCCGCAGCGCTCTCTTGAGGTGCCGTTTCTGGTGGTCTCGCTCCATCGAGATATTCCAGGGACACGAAACCGAGGGAAGAGTGATGTGCCTACAAAAGACAAACCCGTGTCATCCCTCGCAAGAGAGCTGGCACGGGCCATTCACCTCCACCGCAATGCCGTTGGAGCGCTTTTGAGAACCCGCAGTTCAGGTGGGAGCCTCAGACCTGCGAGAAACCGGAGCTTCAAGAGGCCGATGTCGGGTCCCTACGGGTCGAATGTTGGTTCGCCAAAAGGACAGCTTCCTGTCGAACATGGCAGAGGCTAGATCGGCCTAAACCGAACACCCTTATCGTAGCCTGCTCGCTGAGTTCTGGCAAGGGCATGGATAGCGAAAAGAGAGATTGAGAAATCCCCTCGAGCAGGCAATAACCGTCAGGAACGGCGGCTCTCTTCGATCGTCGATTTCTCGAGCTGCTTGATCTGGTCGCGCAGGCGGGCGGCCTCTTCGTAATCCTCGAGGGAGACGGCCAGCTCAAGCTGCTGGTGGATGCGCTCGACCGGGTCGGTGGGTCGCTCTTGCTCGACCTCGCGCCGCCAGCGGACCAGGAAGGCGAGTTCCGCGCAATCGGTCTCGTGGTCCTCCTGGTGGTACTCGCGGAGGAACACGCGAATGCGGCTGATTCCCTCGTCGATCTCCCTGAGGGCCCGGGCGAAATCTCCCCTGGCCAATGCCTCGAGGCCGATCGCCCTCGCCCGCATCACGAGCACGTAGGGTCGGTACCGGTCAAACTCGATCTTGTCGCGTTGGCGAGGCGCGTGTTGAACGACGAACGCAAACAACCGAAGGTTACGCTCGGTGTCTCGCGACACCAGATCATACTTCTGGAGGTGAAAGGCGGAGAGGTAACGGTGATAGTACTGAAGCCCCTCGCGCATCAGATTGGCGCAGTCGCGGTGATCGAGAGCGAACTCCTTGCCCGCGGCCAGTGCACTTTTCTCGCGCGCTTCGTAGAAGTCGAGGAGAGATTCAAATCCGTGCGGTTTCTGGCCGTCCGGCCGTCCGGCCAGCTCCATCTGAAGGACTCCCAGGTCGACCCTCGTCTGGATTCTTTCCCTGCCGTCATCACCAGCGATAATGCGAACCTGAAGTTCGTCGGGATTGAAGTCCCAGCCGGCAAGAATGGTGGTGATGTCCTTACTCACGCGATCCCTCCCAAGATGCGGACGGCATTCTGGACGAGACCTCGGCACTGAGGCTGCTCGCCGCCTGAATCGACAGATCTCAGTGTAAATTCAGGGCGAAACACTGGCAACATGCAACAGGCAAACGCCGCGCGAGGGTCAGGATAGAACCTCAACGCGGCGTTTCCATGGAGTGGTCCGGCGTGGCCGCCATCTGGCTCTTGGCCTCGACCTCGCCCAGGCGACGAGCGATGGAAGAACCTCATTGCAATCCGCGTGGCCCTTACCAAAAGCTCGCCGTCAAAGCTCGTTGTTGTCGTGGATCATCGGTTCGAGCTCCTTGGTGTTGCGCTCGACGGCAAGCACGATCGTTCGTTCCTCGACGCCATCGCCACTCGACGCAACCGCGGGGATAATCTGCCGGGAATCGGGCAAGCTGAAACGGACCGTGAACGTTCCGTCGGAGCGGAGATGAACCGGTTCGCCCTGCAAGGTCACATGGGCATTTGGCTCGGTGGTACCGTAAACGATCAGCTCGGCATCGATCTCGAAGTGGAAATTCCGGCCCAGGCTGGACAGCCCGCTCGCCGACAGGTTCTGCATCGAAGCGCTCGAGAGCGGGCGACGGAGCCGTTCCTCGAACAGGTCACGCAAGTCGAGCACGGAGTTGACCCCGGTACAGCCGATCGAAGAGGGATTCTGTACTCGCTCGAACTGCTGCTGGACATCGGACCAGTTCTCGTCGAGCGCGTCGGTAACTCCCGCCTTGGGCGTGGAGACGATGTTCGACCGCGCCAGGACATAGAACTTGCTACGGCGCGAGAGGTAGCCGATGTCGATGCGAAACGCCCGGGGCGGCTCCAGGACATCGATGTACCAGTTGTTGACGCCGCCGTGGATGGGGATGTCGCGGACCTGCCGCTCCGCGGCCGTCGTCGTATCCTCGCTGGTCACGTCCATGACCCGCAAGATCGGTTGGGCGCTGTGCCATTCCTGGCCCAGAGCGGCCTGGGCACGCGCCAGCGTGGTCCGGCTCAGCTCCCAGTATGCGTGCAGCCAGTAGGAGTCGCGGGCCAGAACGATGATCCTATCTTTCTGACATGCATGATCCAGGGTGTGGGGCAAGGCCAGCGCCGCACCAGCGCCGGCGGACGGCGGGCGTGAACGGCGGGCTGCGACGGCCGTCTCGGTGACACTGACCGATTGCTTCCTCAGTGCGAGCGCCTTGCTTCGCGTCGCCGGATGTTTCTTCGCGGATCGAGCCAGTTTCCTGGAGCGGGATGATGGCGATGAGCGGGTCACCGTCAGGGCCCGGATCAACTGATCCTTACGCATGGCGTGCCACCCCGAGATCCCCTGCTCCTTGGCCATCTGGGCGAGATTCGTCTTATTGTAGTCCTTGAGCGTATCGGCAGTCATACAGAGCCACTCCAAGGTAACGCATGCGGCGCAACAGCGTACGCATGCGATGGATGAGAAGGTGCATGATTCATCCTTGAGTGGTCCGATCCGGAAAACTCCCTGTATCCCGGACAAACGGGGCACGATACCGTGTCAAGATCCCAGGTGCCCAGCAGCGAGACAAACCCACAGAAGGGTGCTAGACCAAAAAAAATCGGCCATCAGCCCGTGTTCAAGGGCTGAGGCCGTTGGGTGGATTCGCTCGAGTCGGACTCTCCGAGCCTGAGTGACAACATGGCGAGTCCCCACACTGGGTCGAACCGGAAGCGATTGCAGAGTACGAAATACCACAATGACACGGTGACTGTCAATGATCTAGTCGCCTCGCGTGTTCGAAAACGGACATTCCGGTTCGCGAGCTGCTTACGGTTCGATACGGCCGTGCTCCGGGTCGTTTCCGGATGCAAGTTCTCGGGCGCGCTTCTTCTTAAGGAACGAAAGTTCGGGCACGGTCGATCGGGTCAAACCGCGAGACATCGGCACGCGGGAAAGTGGAGAGTGTGACGGGTGCTCTCGCCGGGCAGGTGTGCGAGCACAAGTCGGGCTTCGCCGTGGCGGCCGGGAAGTGGCAATTCGCCTGCATCACGGCCCTGGGGACTTTGTGAAAAATTTCTCGAAGCGGGTTGCTGGGTGGTTGACAGCCAGGATTGGGCCTGTATAAAAGATCCAACGTGCGGAGGTTCCCGCCTCGAGTAGTTTCCTCGATTCCACGGTTTTCCTGCCTGGCGACGGCCACGGTGAGCGGTCGCTGCCTTGCGAGTCGTGACGACTCTTCCCGATTCGATGGCGGCGTGGGAAAACTCGGAGACCTCTGTGGGACAGATACCCGGCGGCCGGTCGGCTCTCTCTATCGGGATGGAATGGGGTACTCGAGTCACAGCGATCGGTCTCGAGTTCGCCCTCCCGGCCCTCCTCGGTTTCGGCCTCGACCGATGGTGGCACACGCGTCCCTGGATGACCATCCTCGGCGCTTTACTAGGAGTGGGGATGGGAATGCTGCATGTGATTCGGCTGGCCTCGGAGCCGCAGGGTTCGCCGAGAAGAGGTCAAAGCAGGAGTGGGGGTTCAGCCGGCGACGGCGACCCTTCCGCGTGAATCCGGTGTCACGGCGGCGGCCGTAGCGGCTCGTCGCTTGTACCACGGCGTCTCGACCCTGTGACGCCTTGATCCTTTGCGAGATGTGAGCAGAAATGCCTGGGCATGGTGCCAACCCGCTAGAACATGTGCTCGACCACCACGAGCTCGAGCTCCCTTGGGTGACCCCGCCCAGGTTCGAGCTCAAGATTCCACTGCCTCAGATCTTTGGCTTGCAGATCACTCGATTCATGGTGATGGATCTCGTCGCCGCGCTTCTGGTAATCGTGGTGATGGTGCCGGTGGTCCGGCACATTTCCCGCAATTACGTCAGCCGCGGCCGGTTCGCCAACATGATCGAAGCGATGCTCCTGTTCATTCGCGACGACGTGGCCCGGCCGGCGATCGGCGGGCATGGAGCCGACCGGTTCCTGCCTTATTTATGGACCGCGTTCTTCTTCGTGTTGTTCAGCAACCTCCTGGGGATGATTCCCGGCCTGGCCTCGCCGACGGGGAATATCAACGTCACGGGCGTCCTCGGCCTGATGACGCTGGGCGTCGTGATGTCGGCCGGGATCAAGGAGCTAGGGTTCGCGGGATACTTCGTGGGCCTTGTGCCCCACCTCGACGTTCACCCCGCACTCAAGGTGGTTCTCTGGCCGCTCATGTTCGTGATCGAGCTCGTGGGGCTTCTGATCAAGCACATCGTGCTGGCCGTGCGACTTTTCGCGAACATGTTCGCCGGGCACACGGTACTGGCCGTCATCCTGGGATTCATCCTGGCAGCCAAGGGAGCCTTGTTTTACCTGGTCACGCCCGCCAGCATCATGGGCGTCATTCTCCTGAGTTTACTCGAGTTACTTGTTGCGTTTTTGCAAGCTTACATTTTTACGTTCCTTTCCGCGCTGTTCATCGGTTTTGCGGTCCATCCGCATTGACCGGTAGGCTGCTCGGTAGTCCGTTCGGACCGCCGCGGGATGGCGGATTTCACGAGTTGGTTTTGGGCAAGCAAACTAGGGACAGCATGATCGAGGAGCAGCCTCCTGGCTTCGCCCCGATTGGCGAGGCGTTGTGATGCCTCGCGCCGTCCCCTCACCGGGTGTCACTATCTGTCACTATCTAGGAGTCGAGGGTTCGATGAAACTGATCAAGTCCGTCTTCTTGGCTTTCGGCGTCTTGCTCGTTGCCCAGGGTTCCCTCTACGCCCAGGCTCCAAATGCGACCAACGCCCAGGCTCCAATTGCGCCGGCAATTGCGCCGGCCCGTCCGGTGGTGGATCTCAAGGCGATCGGCGCCGGCATCATCATCGTGGGGGCGGGCTTGGGGATCGGCTTGGTCGGTCGAGCGGCCGTCGAGAGCATGGCCCGCCAGCCCGAGATCGCCGGCAACATCCAGACAGCCATGATCATTGCCGCCGCGCTGATCGAAGGTGTCACGTTCTTCGCGCTGCTGCTGCAGATTATCGTTTGATCCGACGTTCGAGACAAGCTCGAAGCGGATTCCCCCACCCGCTGCTTGGCCCGGTTCTCACCGCGGTGGGGTCCGGGCCCGCCAATGTTCGTCGAGCCAAAGAAACCGTACCCCGCGAACGCGAGAGACCAGTCATGTTTCGGAGAGCTGTTTCCGTTCTTGGAACCGGGTTCTTGCTGATGGCCCTCATGGTCTGGGTTGTCCCCGCAACTTCCGGAGCTTCCGATCGGCCTGCGGCCGAGGTGGAACCTGCCCATGCGGCTGCTGCCGAGAGCGCGAACCATGCCGCCGCGGATGAGGGCAAGCCCAATCCGCTGGAGGTTCAGCCCCCTCTGGCCATCTGGACAGTCGTGGTTTTCGTCGGCCTCTTTTTCGTGCTGCGGCGGTATGCCTGGAAGCCGCTTTCCGAGGCCTTGCATCAGCGCGAGGAGCATCTCGAACATACGCTCCTCCAGACCGAGAAGGTCCGCAACGAGAGCGAGCAGCTCCTCGCCGAGCATCGCCGGTTGATGGCCCAGGCCGACGAACGGGTCAAGTCCATCTTCGATAAGGCCCAGAAGGAGGCCCAGGCCAGCGGCGAGGAGATCATCAAGTTGGCCCGGGCCGAGGCCGAGGCCGCCCGTGACCGGGCCCAGCGCGAAATCGCGACGGCTCGCGACCAGGCCCTGGCCGAGATCTGGAGCCAGACTGCCAATATCGCGGTCGCGGTCGCCGGCCGCGTGCTCTCCAAGCAGCTCGGTGAGGACGAGCATCGCCGGTTGCTCGACCTGGCCATCAACGAATTGCCCGCCGCGCCCATCTCCACCAACGGCCACGGAGGTTCGCACGCATGACAGCGCCTGCCGCGGCGGTTCCGCTCGAAAGTGCCGACCGGTCCTGGCTCTCCGGCGACGATGCGGTCGTGGTCCGCCATTACGCCGAGGCCCTCGTGGATGCCGCGGTCGCTGAGAACCAGGCCGAAGCCGCACTCGAGGACCTCGAGGCCATCGACCGCGAGGTGTTGCGAGAGCATCCCAAGTTCAGTCAAGTACTCGGATCCTCGCAAGTTTCCGGAGCCGAGAAGGACCGGATCGTGGTCGCTCTCTTCGGCGACCGCGTTTCCAGCGTGGTCCTGCGGTTTCTCCGCGTACTGAACCGGCACGGCCGGCTGGGCCTGCTCTCCGCACTGTCCCGCGAGACTCGCCAGATCTGGGACCGGCGGCACAAGAGGGTGCCGGTCTTCGTCCGCACGGCCGTGCCGCTCGATCAAGGCCAGGAACAGGCCCTGCGCGAGCGGGTGGCGGGGATGATCGCGGCGACCCCGATCATGCGGATCACCATCGACCCTTCGCTGATTGGCGGCCTGATTGTCCAGTTTGGAGACCAGGTCTGTGACGCCTCCGTACAAAACCGTCTCGAAAAGCTACGCCAGAGACTGATCGAAGGAAAGACGCATGAAATTCAGAGCCGACGAGATCAGTTCAGTAATCCAGCGTGAGATCGAGCAGTTCACGCCCGAGATCACGCGTACCGAGGTGGGGCTCGTGCTCGAGGTCGGTGACGGCATCGCGCGGGTTTACGGTCTCTCCGGGGTCATGGCCGGCGAAATGGTCGCCTTCAAGAACAACATCAAGGGAATCGCGCTGAACCTGGAAGAGTCGTCCGTGGGCGTGATCGTGCTGGGCGACTACACCCAGATCGAGGAGGGCGACACGGTCACCGCGACCGGCGAACTCCTGCGAGTGCCGGTCGGCGACGCCTTGGTCGGCCGGGTGGTCAACCCGCTGGGCGAGCCGATCGACGAGCAAGGGCCGATCCTCACCAGCCTGACCCGGGCCCTCGAGTCGACGGCTCCCGGCATTGCCGGGCGGCAGCCTGTGGACGAGCCGCTGCAGACCGGTATCAAGGCCATCGACACCATGATCCCCATCGGCCGCGGCCAGCGCGAGCTGATCATCGGCGACCGCAAGACCGGCAAGACCGCCATCGCCATCGACACGATTCTCAACCAGAAGGGGACGGGTGTCATCTGCGTCTACGTGGCAATCGCCCAGAAGGAATCGACGACCGCGGGGCTGGTCGATATCTTCCGCCGCTACGGCGCCATGGATTACACGATCGTGGTGGCCGCCGGCGCCAGCGATCCGGCCCCCATGCAGTACATCGCACCTTATGCCGGTTGCGCGATGGCCGAGTTTTTCATGTACGAGCAGGGTAAGCCCACACTCTGCATCTACGATGACCTCTCGAAGCAGGCCGTGGCTTATCGCGAGGTCTCACTCTTGCTCCGCCGCCCGCCCGGACGCGAGGCCTTCCCCGGCGACATCTTCTATGCGCACTCCCGCCTGCTGGAGCGGTCGGCGAAACTGGCCAACCGCTACGTGATCCTCCCCGACTCGGCATCCGAGGGTCACGTCACGGAGGAGATGGGGGTCAACAAGCAGGTCTATGTCGGCGTCCCCGGCCTGGAGCAAGCCAATCACGAGCTCAAGCACAGCTTTCCCCAGGGTCACAAGGTCGTGAAGACGACCCTTTCGGGCGGGTCGCTCACGGCCTTGCCCATCATCGAGACCCTGGAAGGCGAGGTCTCGGCGTACATCCCGACCAATGTGATCTCGATCACGGACGGCCAGATTTACCTCCAGCCCGACCTTTTCTTCGCGGGCGTGCGGCCGGCGATCGACGTGGGCATCAGCGTTTCCCGCGTGGGCGGCAAGGCCCAGATCCCGGCGATGAAGAAGGTGGCCGGCGGGCTGCGGCTCGACCTGGCGGCCTTCCGTGAGCTGGAGGCGTTCTCCCAGCTCGGAACCGACCTCGACAAGGCCACCCAGATGCAGCTCGACCGCGGCAACCGCATGGTCGAGCTGCTCAAGCAGCCCCAGTACCAGCCGATGCAGGCCATCGACCAGGTCATGAGCATCTTCGCGGGTTCGGAAGGCTTCCTCGACGATATCCCGGTCAGAGAGGTCCCGAAGTTCGAAAAGGCCTTCCTGAGCTTCATCCGCGACCAGAAGCCGGAGATCCGCGCGGCGCTCGATCGCCAGAAGAAGCTGACCGACCAGATCGCGGCCGACCTCAAGGCCGCGCTCGGCGAATTCAAGACCAGGCACTACCATGCGGTCTCGGCCACCTCGGCGGCGCTGGCGGCCACCCTTTGAACGTTGCCGACGGGCGTCGCGGCGACTCCGGAAATCGACCCACGAATTTCAGCGACCGAGCGGAAGAGAACCAACTATGGCCAAGGCCCGAGCGATCGTCAAGCGCCGCCAGGCGGTCCAGAACATTCGCAAGATCACTCGCACGATGGAGTTGATCGCCACCGCCAAGTTCCGCAAGACGCTCGATCGGGCCACCGAGGCCGAAGCATTCACGCGCAAGATCGCCGAGCTGGTCGCCGACCTTGGCGAAACCTCGAGCACGGTCACACATCCCCTGCTCGAGCGGCGCGACCCGGTCAAGCGTACCTTGCTGCTGGTGCTCACGAGCAATCGCGGGCTGGCCGGAGGTTACAACGGCAATGTCCTGCGGCTGGCGTTCCACAAATACCAGGACTTGCAGACCGAGGGGATCCCGGTCAACATCGAAGTCTCCGGCAAGCGCGGAATCAATTACATGCGGTTTCGCAAGGTGCCCATCGCCACGTCCTTCATGCAATTCGAGGATCGCCCCCAGTTTCACGAGGTCGAGAAGCTTGCCGACCGGTACATCACGATGTACGTGAAGGGAGAGATCGACCGTCTCGACGTGACCTACACCCAGTTCGCCAGCTCGGCGCGACAGGTGGCCACCGTCTCGACGCTCTTGCCGATTGTGACCGCCGACATCGCCGCCGTCGGGCCGTCGGTGCGCCAGTCCAAGGCCCATGCAGGTCAACCCGCGGCAGGGGCTGTCTCGATTGCCGAGGCTGTGCGGGTTCCCTACGAGTTCTTGCCCGACGCCCAGGGCATCCTCGAAGAGGTTGTCCCGGTCTCGTTCAAGGTGCGGTTGTTCAAGTGCTTCCTGGACGCGGCCGTCAGCGAGCAGATTGCCCGGATGGTCGCCATGCGGGGAGCGACCCAGAATGCCGACGACCTCATCAAATCGTTGACCCGGCAATACAACCGGGCCAGGCAGTCCCAGATTACCCGCGAGCTGGCCGATATCGTCGGCGCGGCCGCCGCTCTCTCCTGAGCTTCAGCCCGCCGCTTTCGGTCAACGCCGTTTCGCGTTCTCCCGGTGCGACCCAGGCACCCCACCACGAGGGATTCTCGCAACATGGCCACCGCAACCACGACCGGACGGATTGCCCAGGTGATCGGCTCGACCTTCGATGCCGAGTTCGACGAGGGCCACCTGCCCAACATCTACAATGCCATCTCGATTAACGTCGAGGACAGGGCCTTCAAGATTCACCTGACCGGCGAGGTGCAACAGCACCTCGGCGGCAACCGGGTTCGCTGCGTGGCCCTGGGTTCGACCGACGGCCTGGTCCGGGGAATGACGGTCCTCGATACCGGCGGCCCGGTCAGCGTGCCGGTCGGCAAGCAAGCCCTGGGGCGGGTGTTCAACTTGCTCGGCGACCCGATCGACGGCCGGGGACCCATCACCACCGATGAGCGGTGGCCGATTCACCGCGACCCCCCCAGCTTCGACGACCTCTCTCCCAAAACCGAGCTGTTCGAAACGGGGATCAAGGTCATCGACCTTCTGACCCCGTTCGTCCGCGGCGGCAAGATCGGCCTCTTTGGCGGCGCGGGTCTGGGCAAGACGGTGATCTTGACCGAGCTCATCGCCCGCATCGCGTCGGTGCACAGCGGCTACTCGGTCTTCGCCGGCGTGGGCGAGCGGACCCGCGAAGGCAACGACCTCTGGCTGGAAATGCAAGAGGCCAAGATCGGCAGCACCGGCAAGTCAGTCATCGACAGCACCGTGATGTGCTTCGGCCAGATGAACGAGCCTCCGGGAGCCCGGCTCCGCGTGGCCCTCTCGGCGCTGACGATGGCCGAGTGGTTCCGCGACGCGACGGGGGCCGATACCTTGCTCTTCATCGACAACATCTTCCGGTTCAGCCAGGCCGGCTCCGAGGTCTCGGCCCTGCTGGGCCGGATGCCCTCGAACGTGGGATACCAGCCGACCCTGGCCACCGAGATGGGCGCCCTCCTGGAACGGATTACCTCGACCAAGAAGGGTGCCATCACCTCGGTGCAGGCAGTCTATGTGCCGGCCGACGACATGACCGACCCGGCCCCGGCCACGACCTTCGGCTTCCTCGATGCCTTCATTGTCCTGTCTCGTTCCATCTCCGAGAAGGGCATTTACCCGGCCGTCGACCCCCTGGGCTCAAACTCCCGCATCCTCGATCCTCAATACGTGGGCCAGGAGCATTACGACGTGGCCCGGCGGGTGCAGGCCATCCTGCAGCGGTACAAGGAGCTGCGCGACATCATCGCGATCCTCGGCGTGGACGAGTTGTCGGAAGACGACAAGCTGATCGTCCACCGCGCCCGCCGGATCGAGCGGTTCCTCTCGCAACCCTTCTTCGTCGCCGAAGTCTTCATCAACAAGCCCGGCCAGTACACCAAGCTCCCCGACACCATCCGCAGCTTCAAGGAGATTTGCGACGGCAAGTGGGACCACCTACCCGAAGGCGCCTTCATGTACGTGGGCTCGATCGAGGGGGCCGAAGAGCAGGCCAAGAAGATGGGTGC
>JBAUOX010001149.1:0-5191 GCA_049579985.1 Isosphaeraceae bacterium
CCTCGACGCGGGGACAACCATCGTCCTCGTGCTCGACGACCCTCGTCGCCTAGCACACCTTTACCGAGCCGATGGCACAACGCGCTTGCTTGGGGCGGACGAGGAGTTAACCATTCCCGATCTGCTCGGCGACTTCCACGTCAGGGTCGGACGATTCTTCGAGCGATGAGGCGATGGAAACGGGGATATCCTTTGATCATGGCGCAAGCCCGTAGTTGGGGCAAGCAACCTTGAAGGCAGTGGAAGCGGTATACAGCTTCTCGGCAACGCCTGCTGCTCCACTGAATAGAAGCGCACATTGACAGGCTCGGCTCGACTGAGGGCGGATAAGGTGTCAGGAACCCATTTCGGGCACGTTGATGCAAGAAAGTCGTTTTTCGGTTCCTGACACCTTTTCACCTTTTCGGCATGAATCCGGAACGACCCAATCGCAGCGGCGGGCTCGAGCGGTTTGATCCGGGGCAGTTCGCGGGCCAGGTCGTCCTCTGCCCCGGCCTCCGAGCTCACAGCCAGTGCAATTCCAAGCAGGGCTGCGAGACCGCCGCGCCTCATTCTTCGACCTCGGGCAATCGCCGACGCAGCTCTTCGACTTCACGCCGCAAGCGCTGGACTTCTTGCTCCGCCTCGCGACGGGCTACTTCCGCCTCGCGACGTCCAAGTTCCGTCTCGCGAAGGGCCACTTGCGTCTCGCGAAGGGTCACTTGCGTCTCGCGAAGGGCGAGTTCCCGGGTCTCGACCTCCCTGGCGAGCTCGTGCACCGAGGGAAGAAGCCTGCCGGTCTCGGGGTTGAAGAACCGCAGGTTCTCGCCATCCCGCTGGAGCTCCAGCCCGAGAACCTCGCTCGGCATCCCGCCTTTGATCATGGGGATCGGCTCGTAGTTCCCGGCGTCCAGGCGGTATCCCTGCAACGATGGGTCGAGATATTCCACGAAGGGGTCGAAGAGGAAGTACTCGCGAACCCGCAGGACATCCCGGTAGATCTCGAACTTCTTCGTCAGATCCTGCTTGCGAGTCTTCCTCGAGGTCACTTCGAACACCACGTCGGGCGCCTTGCCCTCCTTCCAGACCTTGTAGGACCGTCGGTCGGGCTCATTCGGCACACCCATGGCCACGAAGGCATCGGGGCAGACGTTGCGCTTGGGATCTCCCTGGACATAGTACATGAACATGTTGGCGTGCACCGCCACTCTGGGGTTGTTCATGAAGTAGCGATCGAGGACCCCGTAGATGCTCACCATGGCCACGCGCGCATGCGTTCCCGTCTCACCCACCGGCTTACCATCCGACGAAGGGTACTCAATGCCATCCTCGAGGTCGAGGTTGGGCTTTCGTGAAGTTTTGGTCGAAACAGGAACGCTCATGAAGCAGGCTCCGATTTCCGGGCTGCGGGCATGATTCCGCCCCGATGTCCGCTGTCGAAATCATTGTAACCGAGGACCACGAGCCCGCGACCTTGGATTAGTTTTCAAGCCCGGCTCAGCTCCAATTGACGACCTTCAATCCATTTCCTCCGGCAGCCGGCGTCGCAGTGCCTCGTTCTCGCGGCGGAGTCGTTCGTTCTCGGCCTGGGTCTCAAGTCGGGCCTCTTCTGCTGCGTTCACGGCTTTATCGAGTTCCTCTCCCGTCGGTATCCGTCGTCCTGTTGCCGGGTTGAAGAACCGCAGGTCCATCTCGTCTCTCTCGAGTCGGAGGCCCAGAACCTCGCTGAAAAGTCCTGCGCCGGCCCACGCGATGGGGTCGTAGCGCCCCTCAGTCAACCTGAAACCCTGAAGCGACGGCTCCAGGTACTCCTCGAGAGGATCGAAGAGGAAGTACTCCCGAACTCGGATCAGGTCGCGGTAGAGATCGAACTTCTTGTGCAGGTCTTCTTTCCGCGTCTTCTTCGAGGTGATCTCGATGACAAGGTCCGGGCCCTTGCCCTCTTCCCAGAGCTTGAAAGTCCGGCGTTTTGTGTTTGAGGGTACGTTCAGCGTGACAAAGACATCGGGACACACGACTTTTCTGGGATCACCTTCCTTGTAGTAAAGGAACATGTTGGCCAGGACTGCGACCCGGTCGTTCCCGGAATAATGCCGCCGGAGCATCGCGAGCACGGCCAGCATCACGTCGACATGAACTCCCGTTTCGCCCATCGGTTTCCCATCGGACTCTGGATACTTGATGCCGCGCCCACCGCGAACAGTGGGTCCGGTCGACAAGGAATTGTCCATTGCCTTCATGCTCCGCTACTAGAGAATGCTCCGAGTCTCCCGACCCGATTCGAGCCCCGTCAATCATGATTCTAGCGGCTATCGACCCTCAAAGGTTCAGTCGCTCAAGGAATTTCCTCGGGCGCGAGTGAGACTTCGCGGTCGGACAATGGGAAGGTGCAGCCGGCATCAATGGCCAGGGGGCGGGACCACGGATTCCAGGGGTTCGATTTGCATGATGTGCAGGAGAGAGACGGAGATCAGCCGTTCGGCGATATTCTCTGGGTCTCCCGGGCGAGCCAGGCCGACTTGCACCCAGCTCCGGCCAACCATTGCCAGCTCGGGATGCATGATGTCGTAGGTCCGACCGTCCGTGAGCGTCAGGCGGAACGGTCGAAAAGGCTGACGTCGCAGGAATTCACGAATATCTTCCGGTCTCATCGATGTTCTCCAACTTTGTGGTCACCTGAGCTGATCGGCCCGTCATCCCTGGATCGCGTTCGTCCGCCCTAGCGCGATGTCGAAGTCGCCGACGGCTGGAACCAGCATGGCCAGGAGCGCGAAGCCGTAGACCCCGGCGCTGAAGAGGAAAGCGGCCAGGAAATCGCCGTGGATGAGGCTGATGATGCAGTAAAAGGTCCAGAACGGAGTCAGCAGCGAGACCAAGGCGATGGCCCGAGACGGGTTCCTGGCGCCCAGAGAGCCGAACAGGGCAACGCTGCCGGCGCCGATGAAGATCATGAAGCTGAGCAGTTGCCGGCCGAATTCGCGGTCGCTGAGGACGATCAGGTAGGCACAGAGAAGGATGCCGGCCATCAGGAAGAAGATCGTGCCCAGGCTGTTGGCGATGGCCGTGCGGCTGCTGGTGAAACTGATCGCGGAGTGAAGGCCGAGCATGGCCGAAAAGTGGCAGAGCAGCAGGTGGTCGACCAGGAAGAAGACCAGGTTCTCGCCCGTGAGCCAGTCAGACCACCAGAGAAAAATCGCGCCGAGGAGTGGCAGTGCGACCATCTCCTTGCTGTTGTAGAGGATTCCAAAGAGCTTGCCGTAGATGAAGTCGCCCGGGGAAAGCTCAGTGACCAGAAGCAGGTCGAGCGCGCCGGTGTCACGCTCGCTCGTCAGTGCCGTCACGCCCTGGGCATTGATCAAGACCAGGCTGAGGATGGCCAGGCCGACGGGGATCAGGCACAACATGCTGCGCAAGGGGTTTTCCATACCCCGGGCCAGGTTGAGGAAGAACCCGGTGCCGATGGCAAACAGTAGAACATAACATCCTTTGATGATCATCGGCTTGGTTCCGTAGGCCCGGGTCATGAGCTCACGCCAGAGGATCGGGTTGGTCCAGGGCCGGCGGTGGGGCCCCGGCAGGGCGGCCACGCGCCTGTGCGTCCGGCGCGGGACGTGCAAACCCGTGGTCGAGCCCGACGATTCATCGAACGGAGCGCCGCCGTCTCCGGTTTCCTGCAACGAGCCGTCATGGCCATGAGCGGAACGGGGCATCGGCTGGCCGCCGCGAGCAACCGGGGCCATGGTTGCCGTCGCCGTCACGGCCGCGCCAACGGCGACCGGGAGCTCGGCGTACACTGGGGATCTCCTGACCTCGACCTTGGTCTCGACCGCCTCGACCTCGGCCTCGTCGCCCTGCTCGCGCGGCTCGCTTCGCCCCGGGTTCCAGGTCCGCAGCTTCCAGGTGCCGAATGCCACGATCAGTGCGGCGAAGGTCAAGCGGACGCCGATGTAGACGAGGCTCGAGGCCCGCACGACTCCCGTGATCTGGTCTGCCCGGGGGTACAGAAGCGCGATCATCGCGCGGTAGGGATTGAGCACCTCTTTCAGAGGAACGTCCATGAACTCCAAAGTGGGAAAGGCCACGGCGAAGAGCTCGACGCCGGCAACCGAAAAGACGACCATCAGGATGGTCAGCGAGATCGACTGGAAGGTTCGGTCACGCCAGAGGGCGATCAGTAATCCCATCGCGCCGCCCGCCACGCCCGAGGCCGCCGTCACCGCGAACAGGTTGGCAACCTGCCCGAAGGAGATGCCGCCCAAGAGGGCGCAGAGCGAGAGCAGACCGACGCTTGCACCCAGGATGATCAGGATGTTCAGCAGGCCGGCAACCAGCTTGCCCACGACGATCTCCGTGTCGCTCAGGCTGGTCATGAGCAAGAGGTTGAAGGTGCGGCGATCCTTTTCGTAAGCGACCGCGGCTGCGGTGGAAAGCGGGGCGAAAAAAAGCATGAGTGTGAGCTGGAGTAACGCGAACATGACGTAGAGCACGCCGCCAAACCGCGCCAGCACGCCCAGCTCGCGCACGTCTTGCCAGCCGATGATCGACTGCCAGGCGGTCCAGAGCAGAATGAAAAGAGCACAAGAAAACGATGCGCGCCACAAGTAATAGCGCCAGGGGCGGGGCGTGGTCACCAGCTCCCGGGCAATGATTGGTCCAGCGAACAAAGGTTCATCCTCCCAGCGTCGGCATGCACTCAGGCGGGAACATTCGTTGGAGCGGCAGTCGTGGAGTGAAACAGGTCGGTCCAGAACTCAGAGTGGTACGTTCAGGACCCGTCCAAGGTTCAAAAAAGCGAGCAGCCGCTCGCCGGTCGCACTCGGAACGAGAATCGACACGAACCCTTGCAGCTCGTCTGAGGCACGGACGCAACCAGTTTAACAGGCCAGAGAACCACTGACCAAGTGGAGTTCCCGACCTGGCCGGCCGGCGCCGCCATACCACGCGTTCCAGTCCAGCCGGATCGCCCGGATTTCCGCTCGGGGCCAGCCGCCGTGTCGAGCCGGGCAAACTCTAACGAGGGCTGAGAGGGGAAAAGCTTTAACAAATGCAGGTGGCCTGAGTGGTCCACCTTTTGGGGTCCACTATACCAGCCCTTTGAAGGTGGTTTAACAATCTCGTAAGGCATTTGTGCGTAAGGAATTACGACATCTCTCATAAAGATGCGAATTCGGATCAAGAGAGGATTTCATTTATCTGTTGTCCTGTGTTTGGA
>JBAUOX010001150.1:0-2181 GCA_049579985.1 Isosphaeraceae bacterium
AAGCTGCTTCAGAAGATCGGCGGACAGCGTAACCATCACCTGAGAAGTCGCATTCATATCAGCCCCCCTTGGCGATCAGTGTTACAAGTCTTCTAATAGTTTTCTTGGACCCTGCAATCCGCATGCCAAACCCCGGATGCACAAAACCTATCGAACCGAGAACGCATGTTTTGACTGGGTGCACTGATCCATTGTAACACTCTGTCTATAGAAACGGTAGGCCACGATTCCTTGTGACGACAAAATGTGGCGAAAGAAGCATTCTGAGGTGCGAATCAGACAGTCCGACAGGTCCGAGGCGCACGGTCTCACCGACGGTCCGGGTCGACGACGATCGGGTCATCCTGCGACGAGGGAGATTCAATCGGATCTGGGGGCTCAGGACGATCTGGCACCGACATCGACGAGACCATCGATCGAGAGCTCACGCATGGTGAGCGTCGTCGCCTTCTGGCCAGGGCATTTCCGCGCCGCTCTCCTTGTGGTTGGCCGGCTGCGTCTCTGGCGGTTCGGGCCGCGAGAACGCGCGGATGATTCGCTCGCCCAGGACGTAGTAGACGGGGATGACGAACCGGCCGAGGACGGTGCTGATCAGCATGCCCGCGGCGATGACGATGCCCAGCGAGTTGCGGCTGTAGGCCCCTGCGCCGGTGGCGCGCGCCATGGGCAGAACACCCATGATGAAGGCGAACGAAGTCATGAGGATGGGCCGTAGCCTTTGCCGCGCGGCTTCCTTGGCCGAGTCGATGATGCTCATGCCCTGCTTTTCCATGAGCTCGACGCCGAACTCGACCACAAGGATGGCGTTCTTGGTCTCCAGGCCGATCAACATGACCAGGCCGATCTGGCCAAAGACGTCCAGCGGCAAGTTGAAGATCCAGAGGCCAAGGATCGCCCCGAAGGTGGCAAGGGGGACGGTCAGGATGATGACCATCGGGCGAATCCAGCTCTCGTAGAGTGCCGCCATGAAGAGGAAGACGCAGACGATCGAGAGCGCGAAGATGAACATCGCCTGGTCGCCGGTCTTCAGCTCCTGGTAGGCCGAGCCGGTCCATTCATAGCCGAAGCCGTCGGGGAGGGTCGCCGCCGCCACTTCCTGCATGGCCTGGGTGGCCTGTCCCGAGCTGTAACCGGAGGCGGGGTTGCCGGTGATCTTGGCCGCGTTGTAGAGGTTGTAGTGCGGAACGTCGATCGGGCCGACGATCGTCTTCACGTCACCGACGGCGCTCAAGGGGACGCGGTCGCCGTGGTTGTTCAGGACCTTGAGCATCAGGATGTCGTCGGGAACCCTGCGGCGGTCGCCGCCGGACTGAACGTACACCCGCCAGGTCTTGCCGAACCGATTGAAGTCGTTGACGTAGAAGCCGCCGAGGTAAACCTGAAGCGTCTGGAACACCGAGGAAACGGGCACGTCGAGGTTACGCGCCTTACCGCGATCGAGCTCGAACCGGAGCTGGGGAACGCGGACCGAGAACGGCGTGAAGAGGCCGGAGAGCTCGGGGCGTCTCCGGGCCTCGGCCATGAAACGGTCGGCAACGTCGGCCAGCGCCTGCACGCCCCTTCCCTCGCGATCCTCGATCAGGAACTCGAAGCCGCCCGTCGTGCCCAGCCCCTGGATCGGCGGGGGCGGGAACACGAGCGCCAGGGCGTCTTGAACCTCGGCGGAAAGCGCTTGCTGGAGCCGCGCGACCAGAGCCCTGGCCCGCAGCTCAGACGCCTTGCGCTGCTCCCAGGGCTTGAGGACCACATACACGGCTCCGCTATTGGACTGGTTGACCTGAGTGAGCGGGTTCAGGCCGTCGAACCGAATCGTGTCGGCGACGCCTTCGGTCTTCAGCGCGATTTGCTCGACTCGATCCATCACCCGGGAAGTAGGCTCCTGGGTGGTTCCGTCCGGGGTTTGGACCGTGATGATGAGATATCCCTGGTCCTCCACGGGAACGAAGGACTTGGGCCGCTCGATGAGCATCCAGGCCGTCAAGGCCAGCAGACCGACCGAGGGGATGACGATGGTCCACCAGTGGTGGGCCGTGAACTCGAGGAAGGAATCGTACGAGTTCTCCAGCCACGTCATTCCACGGTTGAACCAGCGGAAGAAGAAGAACCTCGACTCGCCGTGGTGGGTCTTGGCCTTGAGAAAGAGCCGGGCCATGGCCGGACTGAAGGTCAGTGAGTTGACGG
>JBAUOX010001151.1:0-1635 GCA_049579985.1 Isosphaeraceae bacterium
TCCCTTTCAACATGGGAAACCGTCAAAAACACGGGCTTTTTGAGAAAAACCGTGGCCGAGAACTACGGAAGACGGAGCCAGATTGCAAAAAACCTCGGAAAATCGGCCATTCTTGCATGTTGAGAGGACTGGTAGTAGGACCCCATCCCGGAAAGGACGCTGGGAGGCTTCGTACCGCGCCGGGTGACCCGATAAAACAAGGTCCCGGCCGCAGGCGTGTGGAACATCGGTCGTCCCGTCGTGTTGGCACGGGGGTTAGTCTGTCCGATTTCCCCGACGGCCGTCGCCGGTCCTTGCCTCGCGGATGTACGCTAACAGTGCGGGCAAGGCGGACGGCCCGCCTGCAACGATCTCGTTGAGCAGGATTCCACTCCGCGCCTGCGGACGAGGGGTGTAAGGGAGCGGAACGACGACACCGGGCCGGCGCGTGACCCGGCGCCTCTCCGTGGACGCGGGTCCCACAGGGCGATGCGCGGCTGTGCGGAATGCAGGGAGGTCGTAATCGAACGAAGCCAGAAGCTGGCCGAGCATCTCGTCCACCATTTCGGCCAGATCCTCGTGCGAGGCCACGACCTGGGGCAAAGCCGCCAGAGGGGTCCGGGCCGCCTCTGCACCCGACAGGCCCAGAAGCCGGAAGAGCCGGATGCGGTCGATGCCGAGGACGCGGGCCCACCACTTGAGCCGGTCGGACAAGGATTCGGGGTACTCATGCTCGAACTCCGCTACCATCTGACGGACCTGGTCTTGCGTCGGCATGAGTCGTCTCCTGACATTCACAACGCGCTGCTCGGCCTCGAAGATAGATTCTACACCCTTCGACTCGTTACGTCATCGGCGAAGACGCGACCACCGTTCCACGGTGAGCCCCACTCGATTGCACATGGCTTCCCACACACGCTCTCATGATCGAGTGCGCCTGTCTGCGCAAACGACGCAGTCCTCTTGGGACTGAACCGGACGCCTTGACTCGACCGATCCTTGGCATGGGTCGGCGTCATTGATCGCCGCTGAGTCCATCGGAGCTTGTTGTCCTTTGACCGCTTCGGCTATTCCCGACCGCGCCCCTTCCTGACAAGTCGCTCGATGGGCCATGATGGAGGATGGAATGATGGAGCGTGACTGACGGATTCTCTTGACCGAATTCGGGCTCTCGCATACATTCTCGCGCCCCCAGGCCAACGGACGGCTGAGGGGATCACGAACCCGAAAGCCTCGGGGGCTGATCGCATGGCCAGAAAGCGGACATTCCTGGAACGGCTGACCTCCTTCCTGCGTGGAGAAGGGGCCGCAGTGCGCGACTCGAATGAGGAAACGGCCGCTTCATCGTCTGCCGAAACGCCCCTCGGCCTCGAATGGGCCACCTACCAGGCCAGCAAGCGAGAACTACTGCGGTATGAGGGGCAGTGGGTCGTCATTCACGGAGAGCAGATCCTCGGCATCCGCCCGTCGTATGAGGAGGCGTTGCGCCTCGGGTACGAACGGGCCGGGTATGTGGATTTCCTGGCCCACCAGATCTTGGCGAGCGAGCCGGTCCACCTGCTCCCGCCCCAGCCGATCTGATGCCGCCGCTCGAGGAGCGCATCTCCGATGATGGCCCTTCCCTCACTTCACGATCGTGAGGGTCGGATACCTCGG
>JBAUOX010001152.1:0-2090 GCA_049579985.1 Isosphaeraceae bacterium
TCAGGCTTTCCAGCCTGACAAGGCTAAAAGTCTGGCTGGAAAGCCCGACCTACAATGCGTTTCTTTCGTGCCGGGGTAATACCTGAATTCAGTCAGGACGATTCCGCATGGAATTGTGTTAACGCGCCTCTTCCTCATGGCGCATCGACATCACGGCGGGTAAAGAGCCGGGAGGGGACGAGCCACGTAATGCCGAACAGAATCGATGCGACGCTGGAGAGTTTGATCATGATCCAACTCCGGAGAGCTTGAGTTTCGATCGGTATCAGCCGATGGCAGGCACGGCGCCGGTCGGGACCAGCGGTGGGCGAGCGTCCGAGCTTCCTCACGTTTCACCCCTCACGCCTCGAGTCCCAGGTGCCGTAGGAGCCCAGATACAGGCTCGAGTCCGGAGAAGTAGGTGGAATCGCCAACCCATCCGCCGAATTCGCGACGATGTCCGACGGCGATTCCCGGAATCCCGGCGGCACGGGCGGCGGCCAGGCCGGTTGGAGAATCCTCGATCGCCACGGTTTCGCCGGCGCTCAGTCCCAGCCGGCTCAGGGCCAGGAGATAGGCCTCGGGATCAGGCTTGACGGATCGGACGTCCTCCTTGCCGACGATCAGCTCGAAAGCAGCCAGCAGGCCCGAGGTGGACAGGACGACCTCGATGTTCTCACGCCAGGCGCCGGAGACGACAGCCAGGCGAACGCGGCCGCGTAGCTGCCCGACCAGCTCCTGGACGCCGGGATAAACCCGGGGCGCGTCACGGAGCATGCTGATCGTGAGCGCCTGCTTCTTGCGCACCCAGCCGTCGATGTCGCCGTCGGTGATCTGCTGGACCGCCAGCAGGTCGCGGAGGAACTCCCGGTCGTCCACGTCGGCCGATCGGGCCGCGACCTCGTCGGGAACCTGCCAGCCCAGGGCCGCAAGCGTCCGCTGCCAGGCCGCGATATGATGGTTCTCGGTGTCGGCGATCACGCCGTCAAAATCCAGTAGAACGGCACGTAGAGCCATGAAAATCGCGCGCGGGACTCGGGAAGGTTGGAGATCCGATCTCACGCATTATGTTCATTCCCGGCGGCACCGTCAAATCATTGACAAGGCTGTAGTTGCGCCGTTGCGCCCTATGTTGCCTGTTCTGGATCGCGCCGACATTGAGCGGGCTCGATCCGCGTCTCGTTTCCTGCCCTGGCTTGAAGGTCGAAGGCGAAATCGGATCTCGGCCCCACAACGCAACGCAACGATTCCAAGGTTCCAAGCATCTGGGAGAACGCACCATGTCACGTCCCGTGACACTTTTCACCGGCCAGTGGGCCGACCTGCCCCTCGAGGTCATCTGCGAGAAGGCCGGTAAATGGGGTTACGAGGGCATCGAGCTGCCCTGCTGGGGTGACCACTTCAACGTCCAGAAGGCGCTCAGCGACGAGCACTACTGCAAGGGACGTCACGAGCTCCTGAACAGGTACGAGTTGAAAGTCTGGGCGATCTCGAACCATCCGGTCGGCCAAGCGGTCTGCGACCTGATCGACGAGCGGCACAAGCTGATCCTGCCCGACCACGTCTGGGGCGGCGGCAAGCCCGAGGGGGTCCGCCAGCGGGCCGCCAAGGAGATGATGGACACGGCCCGCGCGGCGCACAAGCTGCGCGTCAAGGTCGTCAACGGCTTCACCGGCTCGTCGATCTGGCACCTGCTCTACTCGTTCCCACCCGTCTCCGACGCGATGATCGAGGCCGGGTTCAAGGACATGGCCGACCGGTGGAACCCGATCCTCGACGTCTTCAAACAGAGCGGCATCAAGTTCGGCCTGGAGGTCCATCCCACCGAGATCGCTTTCGACATCTACTCAGCAGAGATGGCCCTGAAAGCACTCAAACACCGGCCGGAGTTCGGCTTCAACTTTGACCCCAGCCACCTGCTCTGGCAATTCGTGGACTCGGTCGAGTTCATCCGGGCCTTCCCCGACCGCATCTATCACATGCACGTCAAGGACGCCGCGCGCACCCTCAACGGCAAGAGCGGGATCCTCGGCTCACACCTGAACTTCGGCGACCCCCGACGGGGCTGGGACTTCCGCTCGCCGGGCCGCGGCCAGGTCGATTTCGACGCC
>JBAUOX010001153.1:0-13450 GCA_049579985.1 Isosphaeraceae bacterium
TGGACCATCACGAGGTTCGCAGGGGTGAGCTGGTGGTGCGTCTCGGGTCTCAGCGCCGCGCCGACGTCGATCCCGGTAGCGCCGGCTGAGGTCAGCAAATAGCTCAGCTCCCAGCCAAGAGCTCCGCCGAGGAGCCCCACCCCGATCGCTCCCCCGATGGTGCGGAAGAAGATCACCGCACCGGTCGCCACCCCGCGCTGGCCCCAGCTCACGGCGTGCTGGACGGCCAGTATGAAGCTCAGCGAGGCCGGGCCCAGTCCCATGCCGACGACGATCAAGGCCGCCGTGAATGCAAGACGGGTCCAGGCGGGGAACATCGCGCCGGCGATGAGTCCCATCACGCCCATGACGACAAGACCGGCGCCGAAGATTCCTCCCCTGCGGAATCCCCAGCGAACCACGGCCGGGGCGGCGAAGGCCATGCTGACGGCCCAGGCCAGGAATAGCGGCGTAAGCGCCCGGCCTGCCTCCCTGGCATCGCCGCCGCGCACGCCCTGCATGAAGAGCGGCACGTAGGTCTCGATCCCGAAGAGGATCCCGCCGATCAGAAAGTTGCCGATCACCGAGGTTGCCATCGTCGGCCGAATCATCAGATCCATGGGCAGGATCGGGTCTTCGGCGTGAAGTTCCCGATAGACAAAGCCGACCAGGAGCACGGCCGTCAGTCCGGCCAGAACGAGATCGATCTTCATGCCCAAACTCGATCCGTCGAGCACGATGAGCAGCAGCGTGGAGAGTCCCGCCGTGAGTAGCCCGGCGCCGGCCCAGTCGATCGGGGCCACGGTCCGCCGCTCCACTCGCTCGTGGAGGCACCAGGCGAGCATGAGCGAAGCCACGACAGCGAACGGCACGCTGATGAAGAAGACCCAGCGCCAGTTGAGGTTGACCGTCAGCCAGCCGCCGATCAGCGGCCCCGCGATGCTCGACAGGCCCCAGACCGTGCTGAAGAGTCCCTGGATGCGGGCTCGCTCTTCCAGGGTGAATATGTCCCCAAGTAGGGTCAGGACGATCGGGGCGACAGCCCCTGCGCCCAGGCCCTGAATGGTCCGCATGGCGATCAACTGGCCCATGCTCTGCGCGGTTCCGGAGAGCATCGAGCCCACGCTGAACAAGACCAGGCCGAACAGCAAGATCCGCTTGCGGCCGAAGAGGTCGGCGAGCTTCCCGTAAATCGGAGTGCTGACGGTGGACGCCAGCAGGTAGGCCGAGACGACCCAAGGATAGATCTCGAAGCCTTTGAGCTGGGCGATGATCGTGGGCATGGCCGGCGAGACGACCAACTGCTCCATCGCCGTCACCATCATCGCCACCAGGAGGGCAGCGGTCACCTGCCGCCGGCCCGAGATCCGCGGCCCGGCCGTTGCTCCTTGCTCCCCGCCAGCCTGTCCGTCTCCGTCTCCGTTTGCGCCGGCTCCTGTCATCCCTGCAACTCCATGACTCGGTCTCCACCCTTTCCCAGGGCATGTCTCATTGTACCGGCCTCGCCAACCTCGACACGGAACGGGCCGCTCGGGATCGCGGAAATCCATGGTTCAATGTGACACTCACGGCCGGGCGAGCCGTCATTTCCGCCCGGCATTCCCGGGATCCGCCGGCTTGAGCCAGACCGGTTGCGTGAATGCCCCGTTGCAGGCGATGTCCCAGACCTGGAGGCGGCCCCATGTCCTTCCCGGCAGGTCGACGAGGAGTTTCAGCTCCGTCTGTCCGAACGAACCGGTGTCGGACAGGTCGACCCGCTGGCGCGAAACCTTCATCGAACCAGGGGACGAACCCGACGCCCTCGAGGGCTGGACCCGGCGCGAGATCATCGCTCGCCAGCGGGGGCTGAAGTAGCCTGCAGCCTGTAGGGTGCGTCGAGCTTGCGATGACGCACCGCTCAGCGTGCTCGTTCCTTCTTCCCGCATCGTCCTTTTTGTGATCCCCGTGATTGACGCTCTTCTCTCCGCGGTCGTTGCTCTTGCCCATACGATCCCCCGGCGCAGGCTTCAGTTGCATAAATCTTCCCGAATTTGAGGTTTTTCCAGCAAGCTGCTGCGCGGTGAGGCGGGAACCTGCCCCTCGTGTGGCATATCCCAAGGACCGAACGAGGCCCGATCTCGCCGGCCAAGCCTTCTCTTATTTTTCACCGAGGAGGCGATTCCGATGGACAAATCACCCCATTCCACGAAACGCATTCCTGGCCATTCGTGACTCTCCCCTGACCGCCTGTCGTGCTTCCACTATTGACCGGTGCAGTCGATACCGGGGCGCTCGGCTTGCCTACCGGCCGGCTACCACCCGCAATGCCTTGTATGTTTGTCCTCTCCTCTTCTCCGCCACGGGGAGGCGTTCCGGCCGCTTGGCGCGGACGTGGTCATCGCCGAACCAGTCGAGCGGCCGGTCGAGCACGACCTTGTACCGTGGATGATCTGTTTGGGGTGCTTTATTAGGCGGCGTTCAGGTCATCGCGCCACGGCTGCAATGTTGATAACTTGCAACATTATTGCCAAGCACTCAGATTTGTGCAATGTTGTCGGAACGGACTGACATCACCGACAAAATTGAAGGTTTGTCCTGAACTGCTGTTCATCCGGAGGGTTCGATCATGTCGCGCCTCGTGCTGGAAGAATCGCTCCGCAACCGTTCGGTCTCCCATTCACGCCTGCGTAGAAAGATTCGGCGGCAGCCGTCCCGGCCGCATTTGTACCTGGAGCGGCTCGAAGACCGCACGATGATGACGGTCCAGCCATTGACCCTCGTCGACCCGAGCCTCTTGACTTGATCCGAGCACGGAAGCAGCGCTTCCTGCTCCCGAAACGATTCCCGGTATTCGAGTGGCGCCTCCGGCGTCGCCAACGACGGGCCCGCGCGGCCGGAATATGTCGCCGGTAGCATTTCCGCCCGCACGGCTCACTCGATCCAGCGGCAGGTGTACGTCTCGACCATGTCGTCGTGAGCTTCTCCATTGAAAGGTCTCAGGTGTGAAGATGTTCTCCCCACAGCGTTTGTTCGGCAAGCGTCCCGGCACGATCCGTAAATCCCGGCGGGCTCGGGTGAGGTTCTTGCGGCCGTTCATCCAGCAGCTCGAAGACCGTGTCATGCTCTCGACGCTGCTCGTGAATAACCCCACCGATGCCCACGTGGCGGACGAGACGTCGCTGCGCGAAGCCATCGCGGTGGCCAACGCCGACGCCGCGGCCGGGACGTCGGACACCATCACCTTCGACCCCAGCCTGGGAAGCAGCACCATCAACCTCACCCAGGGACCACTGGAGCTGAGCGGCGCCGGCGCCGGCACGATCACCATCGACGGCAGCAGCCCCAGCACACCGGTCACCCTCAACGCCGGCTACGGTAGCCGGGTGTTCCAGATCGACAGCGGCGTTCAGGCCGTGATCACGAACGTCAACATCGAGAACGGGGACGTAACGAACAACAACGGCGGCGCCATCTTCAATGCCGGCACGCTGACTGTGAGTAACGCCAACGTTTCCGACAGCTACGCCTCCTATGGCGGCGGCATCGAAAATCAGGGCGCGCTGACCTTGAGCAACGTAACGCTGACCAGCAACAATGCCTCCAGTTCCGGCGGCGCCATCGACAGCACAGGCACCCTGACCGTCAACGAATCCACGCTTACCGGCAACGCGGCCGCCGACGGCGGCGCCATTTCCAGCGAAGGAATGCTAACGGTCAACAACTCGACTTTCTCCAGCAACGGTGCCAACAATTCCGGCGGCGCCATCTCCAGCTTTTCCGCCCCGGCCACCATCACCGGCGGCTTCTTCACCGGCAATAACGCCGCCTATGGCGGGGTTCTGGAAAACAACGCCGGCACCGTTACCCTCACGAGCGACACTCTGTCCAACAACACCGCGACCACCGCGGGCGGTGCGATCGAAAACGATTCCGGCCCGCTGACGCTGAATAACACCACCATCGCCGGCAACATTATCTACAACGGCAACGGCGGCGGCATCAACAACAACGGCGGCACGGTGACGATCACCAACAGCACCTTTTCCGGCAATCAGCTCTATAGCACCGGATCCGGCGGCGCGATTGAAAACAGCGGCGGCACGGTGACCGCGAGCAACAGCACCTTTTTCGACAACAGCGCTGCCGCGTTGGGCGGTGCCATCGACAACGAGTCCGGCGGCAAACTTTCTTTGACTAACGCCACCGTGTCGAGCAACAGTGCCGACAACAGTGCCGACAAAGGCGGCGGCATCGAGAACAACGGCGGCACGCTCAGCTTGCAGAACACCATCGTGGCCGGCAACTACGACAACTCGGGCCCGGACATCGGCGGCGTGATCACGACCGACAACGGCAACAACCTGCTGGGCACGGCTGTGAACAATACCACGACGATCCCGACGCCGGGACCGAACGACGTGTTCAGCGACACGCCCATGCTCGGCACGCTGGCCGACTACGGCGGGCCCACTCAGACCCTGGCACTTCTGGCCGGCAGCCCGGCCATCGGCGCCGGCAACGCCAGTGCCACGAATCCGGCAACCGACCAGCGCGGGTTGCCGCGAGTCGTGAACGGAAGCCTCGACATCGGCGCTTTCCAAACGCAACCTCCAACCTTGGCTTTCACGACGCTCGGTCAGACGGCGGACGCCGGCCAGACGACGGGCTCCATCACGGTCGAGCTGGAAGACCTGGACGGCAACCCGGCCCCGGCGGGCAGCGTTGGCTACTCGGGCAACGGCACGACGGCCGATACCACCGGTGGCAACAATCTGACCCTGGTCGGCGGGGCCGGCTTTGCGGCGGGCCAGACCGGTCAGGCCCTCAGCCTCAACGGCGCCAATCAGTATGCGATCACGCCGAACCTGGCGAGCCTGTTCGCGAACAGCAACGCGAGCGTCACGGTGAGTTTGTGGTTCAAAGCAACTGGCCCCGGCGTCATCATGGATGAGCTTGGCCAAACCGCTCTCAACACCGGCTGGCACGACAGCCAGATCGAGATTCTGGCCAACGGTACGGTCAAAGTGCGAGTCTGGAATTTGTCCGCGGTCACCCTGGGCACGGCCAGCTTCAACGCCTGGCACAACGTGGTGCTGCGCTACAGCGCGGGCACACAGACGCTGGACGGGTTCCTCGACGGCGTGCAGTCGACGTCGTCGACGAGCGGCGGCCGCTCGACCCCCTATGGCTCCGGTTATGGGCTGTATTACGCCTTCGGCGCCACCGACACGACCAACCTTGGCTCGGGGGCCTACTTCAACGGGCTAATCCAATACATCAGCATCTTCAACCGCCCTCTGAGCAACACCGAGGTACAGACACTGTACGGCGGCGGTAGCGGCGTCGCCGTCACGCCGAGCACCGTCACGCTGAGCAGCAGCTCCACCGGCGGCAGCTTCTCGTATCCCAACGGCCTGCCCATCACCGGCGGGCAAATCGTCATTCCGCAGGGGGCGAGTAGTTTCACTTTCGACTACACCGACACGCAGCCGGGAACGCCCATGCTGACGGCCTCCGCGACCGGCTTCGCCTCGGCGACACAGCAGGAAACCGTTCTGCCAGCCCCGATCTCTGTCACTCCACAGCCCACGATCGTCGTCGGGCGCGTGCTCTCGTACTACGACGTCCCCGACGTGCAGAACAACCAGGACCAGCTCACGATCACCTACACCGTCTACAACGAAGCGACCGACCCCGAGACGGGCGTCCTGCTGACGACGACGCTCCAGCCGGGCGTGACATTCCTCATCTCGTCCGTTTCCGTTGACGGCACCACGACCACGCAACTCCCCGACCAGAACGGGCAGAACCTCGCCTGGAGCCTCGGGACGATCCAGGGCTACGACCGCGCCAGCGTCACCGTGACGGTCTCGCTCGCCAACCCGATTCCGCTGCGGCTCGACAGCGGCGCGCAGGCATTTGCCACGCTGGACGCCGGCGCGGTCAGCGCCAGCACCCCCGCGGCGACGCTCAGCCAGAGCGCGATCGACCCCAACCTGCTCGCCTCGACCCCCGACGCCAACACCACCGATCCCTACATCCAGGAAGAGGCCGCGCAGCTCGACTACAACGCGCAGAACATCTTCAACTTCCTGCACACCCAGATCGGCTACAACTCGTACACCGGCTCGATGCGCGGGGCGCGGGGTACACTCTGGAGCGATGCGGGCAACGCGCTCGACGTCGCCAGCCTCGGCGTGGCCTTGATGCGCGCTTCGGGCATCCCGGCCCAGTATGTCTCGGGGACACTGTCGTACGAGCAGGCCCAGACGTTGATCCTGTCGATGTTCCCGGCCAGCTACCAGACGGTCGGGTACATCCCATCGGGAACGACCACGTCCGACCCGGCGGATGATTCACAACTGCTGAGCGAGACCGAGTCGCACTACTGGTTCCAGTTTGACACTGGCAGCGGCATGCAGAACGCCGACCCGCTCATGCCCGGCGCGACGATCGGCCAGACGTTCACGACGTCCACCGGCGAGTTCACCCAGGTGCCGCAGGACCTGGAAGCGACGACCGAAGTGCAGCTCGTCGCTGAGATCTATAACGAGGCGGACGGAGCACTTGGACTCCAAGCTATTGGCATCAGCCCACTCCAAGACACGACCGTGCTCGACCAGACGTTCGACGACGTCTACCTGGTTGGCCGGCCTCTCACGATCGGGAATCTCGTCAGTACCTCATCCTTCGGCGCTTTGTTTCTCACGACGACAACGAACACCTACACCCCCTACATCGTCGTGGGAGATGATGCTCTTCCCGACTCGCAATTGCCCGATGCAATTATCGGACAGCAGTATCAGGAATTCCTAACCAACTTCCCGCTGGCTAGCCAGGTTCTGACCGGCTTGTTCCTGAATATCACCCTGAGTGGTCCAGGGACTACCTCAGAAACCTTCAGTCGAGCCCTTGTTGACCGCATTGGATACGCCGCCCGGCAAGGCATGGAACCCCCCGAAAACCTCTCGATCAACCCCTCAGGTCCGCCAATAATCACGCCATTCGACGTGACGACGCTCAATATCCTTCCTGGACTTCAAAGTCCCGGTGCGGCACAACTGGTAGAGGCGCGAGCGAGCCAGGAACTAGCCAGCGTCTTGTCGGACACCGGAGCCACGCCCGTGGCTCAGACCGATGCTTTGATCGCCTTCGCGCGAGCGGAGCTAGCCGGCTTCACTGTCGTCTCGGACCAGGAAACGGCTAACCTTGAAAGCGGGTTTTCCGTCGCTGCGTATTCCGACGTGCCTAGGATAACAACGTTTTCTAGCCAGCTAGTCACCGCCAACAACCTATCGACCATGTCATTCAGTTTTGACCTCGTGAATGACTCGCTTCGGGCGATAGGCTCACCGGGGCAGAATGTGCAGGCAGCGCTCGGATTCGCCAGCGATCGGGGCGTTTTCGACAGCATGTTGGAAAGCCAGATGCTTCCCGTTTCCCCTGGTAGTCAGAACTCGAGCGCCGCTGCAATTATCCAGGAGGCCATGCAGCAGGGAATCCCCCTGGCCGTCATCACTGCAAGCAACATTTCGGTTTTGCAAGGATTCGACCTGCCAGCGGACGCGCTCGCGAGAATCACCACGAACGTGGAAAGTGGGCTCACGGTGATCGTTCCAACCGAGGCGTTGACTGTAAACGGTATACAAACGACCGCTTGGTTCAATGTCAATCCCACGACAGGAGAGACGATTGCCGAGTCGGAGGACGGTGGGAATCAAGGAATCGTGGAGTATGATGTGAGTTTAGAAGTTGACGGAAGCGTCAATGTAGTCATTCTCACTGAAGATTCCGTGGGAGAAATCGGTTTCACGCGTTTCACGTTTACGCCCCAGCAGTTGCAGATTCTGAAAAAAGCGACTGCCAACGAGAATAAAGCCGCCTTGCTCGGTGTGACGGCCCCTTGGGCTCTCTTCAGTTTCGCCATTGAAGAAGTTCTCATCTTTATAGATCCTCCCTTGCCACTCGAGACGATCAATTGGAACTTGCCGTTTCCGACCGCGCCTGGCGCTTCATCCAGCATCGAAGCAGCAGAGCAGCCAAATCAGACGCCTGGCCAGGTTGGCGGCACCGTTCAAGCGTCTAGCGTAGCTGCCTCCGGCAACATCGCAGCTTCCTGGGCCAGTGGAACTACCAGCGGCTTTCTCGCTTCCTCGCTCGGCGCGACTGCTGCGACTGTTGTGGACTCCCAGGGCATGACCGTTGGGTCCGGTATGGCAGCCCTTTCGACCGCAGCGTTCACGCAAGTGGCAATTTCCGGAAACACTCAGTACAGCGTCAACGGCCAGGGCAGTTTATCGTTCTACGGCCCGGCCGAATCACCCCTCGGCGTCAGCGGCGACTGGCAGAACTACACGGCTACCGTCACGGGCAACGTCTCGATCACGTTGACGGTACGGGCAGGCGCCCTCACCCTCAACGGCCAGGCTCTCCCCGCCGGGACGTACACGATCACGACCAATTCAGCCACCCTCTCCGGTAGCGGCACAACCTCCTCGCCGAACTTCGCCGGGTCGGCCTCCATCATGGCCACCGGTGGCACAATTAACCTGGGGCCGGGGAGCGGCAGCCTTTCCGTTGGCGGAACGCCGCTCGACCCTGAAGACGAAACAACCTTGGACGGCTACAACGGGACGATCTCCGTCTCGGCCAATGGCGACGGCACCGACTCGGTCAATCTCAACGGCACCGCAGGCAACGTGCTCCAGGTCCTGGTCGATCCGACGACCTTCACGACCAATCAGAACACGCTAATCACCTTCCAGCCCAGTATCCAGACGAGCCTCGCCGACACCTACAACCTCACGGCGAACGCCCCGCCGGGCTGGACGGTCACGATCGATAGCAGCGGCAACGTCACGGCCACCCCCGCCCCTGGTCTGCAAGGCGGCACCTATCCGATCCAGATCATCGCGCAGTCGCAGACCGACCCCGATCTCGAAGCGCAAACCACCGTCGAGGTGACGATCACGCCCACGCAGCCGGGGATCAACTTCAACGTCGTGCCCGATCCCATCTTCACCGTACCTTACAACGGCGCGCAGCTCCCCACGGCGTTCCGAGCGGTGATCCAGAACCTCGGCCCAGCCGCCGACACGTACAACCTGACATTCTCGAATATCCCCAGCGGCTTCACGCTGGTCGAGAGCGCGACCAGCGACACCGTCCCGGCGGGGCAGATGGGGATCGTCGGCCTCTACCTCGAGCCCAATCCCGGCCAGCCAGTTCCGCCCCAGGGAACCCAGCTCTCGTTCACCGTCACCGCGACAAGCACCACCGATCCGTCGATAACTCAGGCGCAGACCGAGACCTTCACCGTCCCCGCGATCGATGCCGTGAGCGTGCCGAGTACACCCACAACGCTGAACACGACCCCGGGCGCACCGGTGACCGACACGATCACGATCACGAACCTGGGCAACGTCGAGGAAGACAACATCCAACTTACTGCAACGCTGCCCAGCGGGCTGACGATCAGCGGCCTGGCACCGATCTCCTCGCTGGCGCCGGGCCAGTCGGCGAGCGAGACCGTCACGCTGACGCCCGACGTCTCGACGCCGCTCAACAGCACGCTCAACGCGACGATCACCGCGACTTTCGGGCCGTCCGCCGCTCCTGTGACGCAGACCTTCGTCCTCCCGGTCAACGTCGTCGTCCCCGGCGCGACGGAGCTCGCCAGCGCGGCCGACGCCGCGGCGTTAATCGGCAACTCCGGGCTGTCCGAACAGCTCAACGACCTCAGCATTGCGTTGACGGACCTGGTCCAGAACCCGACTAGTGCCGTCTACCTGAGTCAGTCGCTCGCCGCCATCACCAGCATCGTCAGCCAGGTGACGAACGACCCCTTCCTGGCCTCGTTCGCCGGTGGGTTCACCGCCGCGAGCACCGCGTTGGCGAATGCCACGTCGCCTTCCGACATCAACGCGGCCCTCACCAACCTCGGCCCGGCTGTGGGGTCGCTCGCGACCACCCTGACCGACGAGGGCGCGCACAGCTTCGTGCTGAGCCTGGCTAACGAGTATGCGGTGGTGCAGCCGGGGGCGACCGAGCTGTTCACTATTGACATGCAGAACACTGGCAGCGCCAACACGACATACGATTTCAGCGTCTCCGGGCTTCCCGCGGGGGTGACGGCCACGTTCAGCCAACCGTCGATCACACTGGCGCCCGGCCAGCAGATCCCCTTTGGTTCCAACGTCGTCACTCTGGGCCTCTCGGAGACGGGCGACACACTCTTCTCCGCCAGTTTCACCGTGACGGCGACGGCGGAGGGGGCCCCGGAAATCTCCCTGGGCACGCCGGGCCAATTGACGCTGCGCAACGAGTCCCTCCAGGTTGCCGGCGTCGTGACCAATCCGCCCTTCACCAACTCGGGGGGCCAGGTCGACGTCACCGCGCAGGTTGAAAGCGTCGTCAACGAGCCGCGGCAGGTCGATGTGTCGTACACCGTGACTGATTCCAACGGCAACGTGCTCTTTACGTCCACGCCGGTGACGGTCCCGCTTTCCATCACATCCACGTTGACAACCGTGGACCTGGGGACGTTTGACACGACGGGATTGGCCCAGGGTCTGGACACGATCACCGTGACTGTCACCGATCAATCGAGCCAGCCGCTCGCGTCGGCCACGGGCCAAGGGAGCGTGTTCATCGGGCTGCCGGTGACGCCAAGCCTGTCGGTCAGCCCGAGTACGCTGCCGACCGGGACGTCGACCGTCACCAATACGCTGCAGCTCAATAGTGCCAATAGCTTGCCCGACCCGCTGACCTTGGACGGCCAGGTGCAGACCACGCCCACCGCCGCGACGGTCGCGCTATACCAGGACGCAACCCACAACCTGGCCTACGTCTCCGGTACCAACGGCATCGACATCGTGGATGTCAGCAATCCAGCCAGTCCCGTGGACGACGGGACGTTTGGCGGCACCAGTATCGTCCAGGGTGGACTCACGGTCGGTCGAGTGGACAATATCGGGGGCACGAACTACCTCCTCGTCGGCACGACCACCACAACCAACGCCAACCAATTCACGCTCCTGGTTTACTCGCTGGCCAACCCGCTCAGTCCCGCGCTGGTGAGTACCACGGTGATCCCTTACGAATTCGTCAGCGACATGATCGTTGAGGGCAACACCGTCCTGGTGACGACCGAAGGATATAATACCTCTTTCTTCGGCGGATTCGTCGGTCAATTCGGCACGGTGCTGTCCATCGACGTGAGCAAGCCGGCCGCGCCCACGCTGGCGGATGTGCTCTACAACAACCTGGGCACGCCGGGCGGCGGCGATACAACCCAGTACGGGGGGGCGACCGTCAACAACCAGATCGCGTACATCGCCAGCTCCACAAACACGGGCGGCAGCACGCAGGACGGCGTGGGTCGGGTCTTGGTGGTCGATTACTCGAACCCGGCTGCCCTTAGTGTGCTGGGCGAGGTGGACATCCCCGGCACATACCAGGTGGTGGCCGTCGCCGTCGAGGGCGACCAGGCGCTGGTGGTAGGAAGGGCGGGGGGCAACTCCGGCCCCGGCGTAAATGGCGAACTGACGCTCTCCGTGCTCGACATCAGCAACCCGCAAAGCCCGCAGCTCATCGGGACCACGCTGGTCACGGATGGAGTTTATGCCACCGCAGGCTTGACCAAGGTCTCCGCCCTGCCGCTGGGGAACGGACTTTTTGCCGTCAGCGAGGCCCTGGTCAACGGCGAACCCGCGCTCATGCTGGTGGACCCCAGCGACCCGAACAACATCGTGGTGACGTACACGCCGGTGCCGGCGCTGGTGAACGAGATGGCGGTCTCTGGGAACGTCCTGTATGCCACCAGCTCGGAAGGGCTGACGCTTTACAACATCGGCCAGTTTGTGACCATCCCAGTGACTGTGTCGGTCGAGGTGCCGAACAACACCGGCGTCGTGGTCGTGGCCGGTTCCTACAGCACTCCGCCGACGCAGATCATCCAGGGCACAAGCTACGACACCCTCGTCTGGGACCTGACGCTGGCCTTTGGCGACACTCAAAACACGATCACGTGGCAGTCCACGGTGAGCGACCTCGGGCCGGGCGAGGTCCGTCCCGTGACGCTGGGCGCGTCCGTCGACTTTGTCAGCCAGGGAACGTCCGGCACTGCGAGCCTGCCCGAGACGGACGTGACCGGCGTGCCGATCATCGAGCTGATCCCGACCTCTCAGACGACCCAGCCCGGCGGCACCGCGACCTACGACGTGCGGCTGACGAACCCGACCAACGCCCAGGTTACGTACTACATCTACGAGCAGGACAACAATTACAGCACTTTCTCCTCGGTCGACCTCGATCAGAATAATGACGCAGTCACAGTCGGGCCGGAAGGGACAGTGGACGTGCCCCTGGCGATCACGTCGTACTCAAACGCGGCGCCGGGCGATAATTCGTTCACCGTCACGGCGGAAAGCTTTGATCAGCCTGGCGCCCTCGGCACGGCGCAGGGGGACTTGACCCTCGCGGGGACGCCGATCCCGCAATCCGACTTGAACGCGTACGGGGTCGTGGCGGCGCTCACGCCGTCCCAGGCCAGCGCGGGGCAAGGGACGTCCGCCCAATATGTCGTCCAGTTGACCAACACCGGCAACACGGACGAGACTTTCTCCCTGGAGGCGGACGGTTTGCCGTCCGAGGTCTCTTATAGCTTGAGTCAATACGCCGTAGACGTGCCGCCCGGCGCGAGCAACTTCCGCGACGTCACGCTGACGCTGACGGTCGAGCCGGGAATCACACCGGGCAGCTACCCGTTTAGCGTGACGGCCACAGCCGGAGACAATACATCGTCGGCGACGGCTGACGGCTCGCTCACCGTGCTGGCCAACGGGGTCCAGGTCTTTCTGACCCTGACCTCCGATACCGGTGCCCCCGGCAGCACCTTCCAGATGACTGTGCTAAACACCGGCACGGTGACGGATACCTACAACCTAACGCTGGCCGGGCCGGCGGCACTGGTGGCCAGCCTCGCCACGACCACGGTGACGCTGGCGCCCGGCGCATATCAAGGGGTTCCGATCACCACCGGGACGGTGAGCTTCGCCGACCCGGGGAACCTGGCGTTGACGGCCATAGCGACATCGCAGACCAACTCGGCCGTCGTGGCCAGCGACACGGCCGACCTGACCATCCCGCAGACCCAGGGCATGACAGCGCAGTTCCAGCAGCCCACGCAGGTCCTCCCCGTCCCCGGCACCTCCGACTTCCTGCTCCTGGTCAATAACACGGGCAACCTGCAGGACAGCTACTCGGCGGCCATCACCGGCACCACCGGCACCGTCACCGCCAGCCTCACCGGACTGGACGGCAACCCGACGCAGTCGATCCCCGAGTTCATCCTGCCCGGCCTGTCCACCGGCGCGATCCTGCTCCAGACCGACCTGACCGCCACCGGCCAGGGCACGGTCACCATCGAGGTGCAGTCGCTGAGCAATCCGAGCGAGACCGCAACCGCCACGGCGACCGTCAGCGCGACGGC
>JBAUOX010001154.1:0-7998 GCA_049579985.1 Isosphaeraceae bacterium
GAAGATCCGTTTTTTTTGACCCCCCCCCAAAGCCGCCAACCGGGCCCGCAACTCGGCGATCTCGACTTCCAAGGTGGTGATCTGCTCGCCCGCTCTCTCGGCTCTGATCCTCCACTGCTCGCGGCTCCTGGTCAGGTGGGCAAGGCGGTTCTTGTAGCCTTTGACGGTGGCCTTGAGGTGTTTGAGCCGAAGGCGCTTCCACGGTGGCTGCCCTGCCTATCTCATCTTGCTGATTGATTGGTGGGGACCACTCTCCCATCGCCCGAGCGCAACAAAACTGATAACATCTCACGAGGCGGTTTGGCCATGTCAAGGCCAACCTTGCAGCGTGCCAGCGCGAGCCTGCGGCCACAACAGGATTGAAATTCCTTTTGCGGGGTTTTCCCCCGTGCAACCGCTCGGCCAGCCGTTCAGTAGGCGTCGGAACTGATGACTTCGCCGCCCGCCCGGGTGATCAGCGCTTTCAGAGCCGCCGGACTGATCGTTTTCCTGATGTACCGGACCGAGCCGTCGCCGAAGAGAACGTTCGCGCCGTCCGGGGTGAACCCACCGATCTGCGGCAATGGCAACTTAGGATCGAATGGGATGTCCTCCGGCTTGGTCAAGGGAACATCGCGCTGGGCTTCGACGACCAGAATCGTGTTCGAGGTGCCGTCTGTGACGTCACGTTCTGAGGGTTTGTCTCCATTGCCCAGCATGGTCTGCGTACCGGTAATTTGGTTTTCTAGTTCTCGTTTTATCGTAGCGATCACTACCGGCAGATCAAGCCGGAAAAACGGTTCAGCGTTTACGGTCTCAGCGATCCGTCCGAGGCGGGGAACCTGGGGCGACGTGGCAGCTTCGCGCTTTAATGATCATGTGAATATCTAGCAATGGCGATAGGGCGAGCTGCTCGACCGCGGGGGCGACCAGACTGACGATCCAGGTCACGCCGCCGGTGCGTATCAAAGCCTCGGCTTCGGGGCCGTGGGTGATGACCCGCTCCACCTTACCCGGGATGAGGTTTTGCGCGCTCAGGCCGGAGATCGGGCCTCTGGCCAGAAGGATGTCCTCGGCGCGAACCTGGACGACGACGGGCGTGCCCGGTTCCGCTTCGAGATACGGCACGATCAGAGACGGCCCATTCTCGAGCCGGAGCAGGGTGGCGGTTTGCCCCGGCAACTGGCTCTCGACGCCGGCCGGCAGGGTATTGCGGAGGTCTTCCAGGTGGTTGAACGATGGGCCACGAATGCTGGCCAGGACGTCCAGCGGCGGGCCTTCCGCGAGGACCCGACCGCGCTCGAGCAGGAAGAGGTGCGTGCCCACCGTGACAGCCTCTGCCGGGCTGTGCGTGACGTAAAGCACGGGGATGCCTTCGGAGTGTTGAACGGCGCGAAGGCGCTCGATCAGGGTCTGGCGATTGGGCAGGTCAAGTGCCGAGACCGGCTCGTCGCAGAGCAAGATCCGCGGTCGCGGTGCCAGCGTCCGGGCCAGTCCCACCCTTTGCCGCTCCCCTCCCGAAAGGGTGGACGGCCGCCGATCCAGCAGGTGTTCCACGCCGCAGAGCAGAGCAATCTCGGCCAGGCGTGACTGCCGCTGAGCGCGACTCTTTCCCCTCAACCCGAACCGGATGTTGTCGGCGACGTTCAGATGAGGAAAGAGCAGATCGTCCTGGAAGATCATGCCGATCCGCCGCAGGCGCAGCGGCTCGTCGATTCCTCGAGTCGCGTCGAATAGCATGGTTTCCCCGAGCCGGACATATCCTTGATCGGGGCGGGAGAGCCCCGTGATCAACCGCAGGATCGAGGTCTTGCCCGAGCCGGAGGGGCCGAAGAGGACGCCGATTTCCGTGCCCAGGCGGAGGGTGACGTCAACAGTCAGGCCCGCATGGATCCGCCGGATCAGGCGGACATCAAGGATCGAGTTTGGTTCGCTCAACGTCCCGACCCCCGAACCGGGAGGGTGCGCTGCACCAGCCAGAGCGCACCGATCGAGACCAGGGAGATCCAGAGAGTCAACCATCCAGCCCGCGCGGGATCGCCCGCCTGGACCGCGTCGTAAATGGCCAGCGATGCGGTCTGGGTCAGCCCGGGTATATTTCCCGCAACCATCATCGTGGCACCGAAATCGCCCAGGGCCCGGGCGAAGGCCAGGACAGCGCCGGCCGCCAGCCCGCGCCAGGCCAGCGGCAAGGTCACAGCCCAGAACACCGAGAACTCGCCTCGTCCCAGCAACCGGGCCACATCCTCGAGCGCAGGGTCAACGGCCTCGAACGCGCCGCGCGTCGGCAAGAGAAACAGCGGAAAGGCCGCGATTGCCGACGCAACCACCGCTCCCGACCAGTGAAAGACCAGGACCACGCCCAGGCCCTGATCGAGCCATCCCCCCAGCCAGGTTCGCCGCCCCAGTACCTGGAGCAAGAGATAACCCAGAACCGTCGGCGGCAGGACCAGCGGCAGGATCAAGAGTCCCGATACCAGGCCTTTGCCCGGGAAGTTCAGCCGCGCCAGGGAGAAAGCACCGGGCACCCCTAGCAGCACGATCAGGGCGGTTGCCGCGGTCGCCACCCGCACGGAAAGCCAGAGAGGGCCCAGATCGGCCATAGCATGCACGCTTGCTCGCTCAGCGGGTTGACTGGTCCCGGGATTTCGAGGCGGCACTGCCCGACGGCCCGGGTGAAGCGTCGAGGTTCAAGAAACCACTCTCCCGGAGAATCGCCTGTCCCTCGCCGCCCAGGATGAACTGCGCCAGTGCTCTGGCGCGATCACGTTGCTTGGTTGCCGCGACAATCCCGAGCGCCTGGATCAAGGGATCATAGAGAGCGGCATCGACCTCGTTAACGCGGACCTCCGGGACGACGGCCAGTGCATGGCTGACGAGTGCGGCCTCGGCATCTCCGTTCTGAACGTAAATCATGGCTTGGCGTACCGAATTGGCGCGCACGATCTTGGATTCCAGGCTGGACCAGAGCCCGGCGCGCTCGAGCGCCTGCCGGGCGGCCAGACCGTAAGGCGCATAGTCGGGATTGGCAATGGCGATCCGTTTGATCTCCGGCCGGCTCAGATCCGCCAGACCACGGACCTGATCGCCGACTGCGCGGTGCAGGCAAAGGACCAGTGAACCTCTGGCATAGGGCTGGACCGATGCGGGCTCGACCAGCCCGGCGGCGGCCAGGTCGGTGACGAACTTCACGTTGGCGGAGAGGAACAGGTCGAACGGCGCGCCAGCCTTGATCTGTTCGGCAAGCCGGCCCGAGGCGTCGAATGTCAGGGTCGGGGTCATGGTCGTTGGAGCCTGGTTTTGAAACCGCTCGATCAGTCGAGGCAGGACGCGTTGCAAGTCGGAGGCGGCCGCGATCCGAAGTGGCTGGGCGTCGGCACGTGGACCGCGATCGCATCCGGCGGCGGTCAATGCAGCCAGACCGAGTACCCAGAGACTTCCAGGAACGATCGATCGGCACATCCGGATAGCTCCCCTTCCGCGCCCTGGTTTCCCGCGTGATTGCGATCAAACGCGTGCATCCTACGACCTGCGCGAGAGGGGCGTCAACCAGGGCCGTTTCATTCTCCGATTGGGGATGACACGAGTTGCACCGACTCATCGGTGTACCCCATGTCGTGGTTGGGTTCGATCTCCTTGGGGTCAGATCTCCTTGGGGTCAGACCGATTTATCTCCTTGGGGTCAGACCGATTTAGAATTTTCTCGGTGTCCTTGGGTCCTTGGGGTGTCAGGACGCCGTTTCGTTCACCTTGACCGCACCTATTCGCCATGACCCACAAGGAGCGCACCATGAGCACGCCGGAAGAGGGATCCTCCGTGCCGAGATCGAATCATCCCAAGTACGTCGTCAGGTATACGTGCCATGGAGAGGTCGATAAGTTCGCCGAGGGCACTGCTGGCCGCTGGGCGCGGTCGTTCGGGGCCGACGGCGGGCCCAAGGTCGAGGTGGCGGCCTACGACCGCTCGCGCCACGTCATCCAGATCACGCAGGCGGGCGGCGAGACGGCCGAGTTCGATGACAGGCCGGCGCGGTTCCTGCTCTTGGATCGCGACCCGGTGACCAAGGCCCTGGAGCCGGTGATCATCCGCGGGGAGCCACTGTATTACTACTTGGCGCGGGAAATCGGCGGGGAGAAGTAGGAGACGGGCGGGCAGGCTTCAGTTCGGCAAGGGCGAGAAAGAGACCCGTGATGAATAAACCGGCACATGACGCTCTGGCTTCCATCGTCATGCCCTGCTGGAACCAGCTCGATTACACTCGATCCTGCCTGCCCGCTCTGGTGCGGCACACGCGACCGCCATGGGAGCTGATCGTCATCGATATCGGCTCGACGGATGGGACAGGGATTTATCTCGCCGGGGTCCAGGATGTCGCCCCGATGTGGGTGACAGTTGTGAGCAACGCCCAGAACCTCGGCTTTCCCGCCGCGATCAACCAGGGCGTGAAGGCGGCGCGGGGAGACTGCCTCGTGCTGCTGCATAACGACGCCGTGGTGACCGATGGGTGGCTGAATCAGCTCATCGCCCTGGCAGAGATGGATTCGGATGGAACCACGAAACACACGAAAGACTCGAAAGGAAAGGGGAAAAAGAAGGAAGGAGCACAGAGAGGATTCGTGTGGGCCTGGCTGGGCCGGTGTCGAACTATGCCTCGCCGCCGCAACTCGTGGAGAACGTGCCGTATACCAACCTGGAAGAGATGCACGCGTTCGCGCGACGATGGCGCGAGGATCATCGGGGGCAGTGGTTCACGGCGAGCAAGCTATCCGGGTTCTGCTTGCTCATGAAGCGAGCGGTCTACGAAGCCATCGGCGGGCTCGATGAGCAGTTCGGGCTGGGGTTCTTCGACGACGACCTGGCCGAGCGAGCACGAAGGGCCGGTTTTGTGCTGGCCGTGGCTCATGACCTGTTCGTCCACCACTTCGCTAGCCGGACGTTTCAGGGGAACGGTGTCGACGCGGAGAAGCTGCAGAGCGAGAACGGTGGCAAGTTCGCCAAGAAGTGGGGAACGACAATCGGCAACGGGCGGGCCGTGCCGCTTAAGCCCTGGACCGGTACGCCACGGATTCCAGGGAATCAGAATCAGCCACGGATGAACACGGATTTACACGGATAAGACTCAGGCATACAGGCGCCGAACGCTCGGACGCATGGGGCATTGCCTTGTGACGGGTCGCCCGGTCCCCCTTCCGATCCGTGTTCCATCCGTGTTTCATCAGTGGCTCAAAAATCTCCGATGCGCAAGGCCACAACGTCGTTGACCATGATCGTGAGAGATGAAGAGGCCAATATTTCAAAATGCTTATCATCCGTGGCCGGCCTGTTCGACGAGATCGTGATGCTCGATTCGGGATCGAAGGACCGCACGCGGGAGATCGCCCGCGAGTTCGGTGCCCGGGTATTCGATTTCGTGTGGGTCAATGACTTCGCGGCGGCCCGCAACGCGGCGCTCGCGAGGGCGAAGGGGGATTATGCGTTCTGGCTCGATGCCGATGATGTGCTTGACGCGCCACAGCGGATACAGCTCCAGGCGCTGCTCGATGGTTTGCGGCCCGGCGATGAGGCCGCGTATGTGGTCCGCTGCTCGTGCGATCCGGGGCCGAACGGCGATGGCGGGCAGACGGTGGTGGACCATACCCCGGCTGTTTCCGGTGCGGGAGGACGTGCGCTGGACGTATGCGGTGCACGAGCAGATCTTGCCGGCGCTGCGGCGGGTGAACGTGCCGGTGCGGTGGACCGATGTCAATGTCCGGCACACCGGCTACACCGACCCGGCGCTGCGGGAACGCAAGCTCCCGCGCGATTGCAAGATCCTCAAGGCCGAGCTGGCCGAGCGTCCCGATGACCCGTTCGTGCTCTTCAACCTGGGCTCGATCGCCGTCGAGCGGCAGGACTGGCCAGGCGTCCTGGGCCATCTTCAGCGCAGCCTGCGCGGATCGGCCCCCACCGACTCCATCGTACGCAAGCTCTTCGCCATGATCGCCCGCTGCCACCAGATGCTCGGCGACCTTCCGGCGGCCTTGAACGCTTGTTCCGAGGGCCTACGGCTCGACCCCGACGACGCCGAGCTGCATTTCCGCAAGGCCGTCCTCCACCGCAAGGCGGGCCAGCCGGCGGAGGCCGAAGCCTGCTGGCGGCGGATCTTGGCCCTGAAGCGTCCCGACCAGTTCTGTAGCGTCGACCAGGGCATCTATGGCCATCTGACCCTGCGCAACCTCGCCGCCCTGGCCGAGGAGCGGGGTGACCGGGCCGAGGCCCAACGGCTCTGGAAGATGGTCCTCGACGCATGCCCGGGTGACGCCGAGGCCATGTCGCACGGGGAAGCATAGCGATAAGCCCAGGAGCTTCCCGCCAGTCGGCGCCGGCCCGACGCCCTCAGCTTTAGCCAGGGACGTCTCAAGAGACACCGCCAATCCTGCTCCGAGCCGCGTTCCTGGCCGTACCGGACGATAGCCGCGTACGTGGTCATACCCGCAAGCATGGCGATGACGGCCAAGGAGAGCAAGGCCGGCAAGGGGTGTCGCTTACCCCTGGCGGCGCGCCGATCGTGAAGGCCCTCAAGCAGTTCCATCAAGGACGGCGGCTTCCATGCCCAAATCCTCAAATGAAGTGCATCCTGAGGATCAACAGCCACCGATGACCTGAACTCAAAAGGCGGTTTATAGCCAGGTCAACAGGAAACCGCCCTGGGGCGTCAACCGCCTGAGATTGCGGCGGAACGCCGAATCGGTTAAGACAAATTGCATGAGAACGGGACACGAAAACGGTGTGAATCCGATTCCGAGATCCAACTGAAAGGCCGCCCCAGGAATGAAGACGGAACAGTTCTTGCAGCATCATGGCATCAAGGGTAACCCATTCAGCGAGGAGGACGCTCAAACCGACACGGTGTTCAAGCGCCAGTGTCTGTTCACGATCCACCATCCGGCCTGGAACAAGTTTTTCGGCAGCCCCGCCGACCCGTCCACGGCGCTGGTTTTCGGTGAGAAAGGGAGCGGCAAGACGGCCTTGCGACTGCAGGCAGCGGCCGAGTTCGAAGACTTCAACCAGGCCAATCCGTCGGAGCGGGTCTTCGTCATCTCTTATGACGATTTCAATCCGTACCTCGACCACTTCCGCGCAGCGATCCGGGCCGCCGACCCGGGCGACGTCCTCAGGCGTTGGCAGTTGCAGGACCACATGGACGCCATCCTCTCTCTCGGGGTCACTCAACTGGTTGACCTGCTGACCACCGAGAAGGTCGACCTTTCGGTGCTCAGTCTCGACCAGCGTCGGGATCTCCTGCTGCTTGCCGCACTCTACGACGCCTCGATCGGCGAGCCGATCGAGCGCCGCTGGAGCCGGCTCCGCCGCCGCTCGGGATTCCGCCCCCTCTGGAGCCGTCGCGACCTGCAGATCGGCTTCGGCACGACGCTGGTCGTGATCGCCTTGATCGCCGCGTTTCCGTTGCTGCGAAGCTGGAGTGTTCTGCCCTGGCTGCTTGTTCCCGTCCTCGCCGGCTGGATCTACTGGGGCTGGCGGCTGCTGCGGGCGGAATGGTATGCCCGCGACATTCGCAAAGGGCTGAAGGTGCTCAGCCGCGATTCTACGGCCCTGCGCTGGGAGCTGCTCTGGTTCAAGCCCACCGAGCTCGGCGGACAACCCCTGCCGACCCCGGCACGAAGCGCCGAGGAACGCTACGAGCTGCTGCGCAAGTTCCAAGGCGTGCTCGGCACCCTTGGTTACGGCGGTATCATCGTGCTGATCGACCGGGTCGATGAACCCCAGCAGATCCAGGGCGACCCCCGCAAGATGCGCGCCTTGATCTGGCCGCTGCTGGATCACAAGTTCCTTCGTCACCCGGGAATCGGCGTCAAGCTGCTGCTTCCCATCGAGCTGGCCTATTACCTGGAGAAAGAGGACAAGGAGTTCTACGACCGGGCTCGTCCGGACAAGCTCAACATGATCAAGCCCCTGCGCTGGACCGGGCCGTCACTTTACGACCTGGCCAGCGACCGGCTGCGGGCCTGTCGGATCGT
>JBAUOX010001155.1:0-2002 GCA_049579985.1 Isosphaeraceae bacterium
ACCCGCTCTAGCGCAACAAAAGACGGAGAATCGGGCAAGGTGACTTTGGCAGGTCAAGACCAACTTTTCATCAGGTCAGTGGGAGACTGCCAAGGAGGAGATGCGCCAGATCCTCATAGGGCAGGCAAAGCAGGGTCGCACAATCCCATACTCCGATCTTGCAGCCCAGATCAAAACGATCGAGCTTCCTCGGAATTCCCCGGACTTGTGGAACATGCTCGGAGAGATCTCGACGAAGGAAGATGCTGCGGGGCGTGGGATGTTGACAGTCCTCGTCGTTCACGGGCAGGGTGATACGCTGCCTGGTGCGGGGTTCTTCAAGTTGGCAAAGAGGCTGGGCAGAGACGTGTCCGACGAGAAAGCTTTTTGGATGGAAGAGTTGGAGAGGGTCTATCGCTGTTGGAGCACCGGACAAGCAATGGAGCACACTGCCGGTCAAGAGTCGCATGAAAGGGTCGCCACTGATCTAGGGCAGTCCGTCGAGGCTCGTCAACAGCAGGAATTTAGCCACGCTTCCATGAAAATCCCCTACCCAACACGATCAGAGTTCATCGACCAATTGCGTGAGGGCGTCAACCTCGGTAGGTCTCGTCTTGAGGAACGTCGTTCCATCGAGGTCGCACTGAAGCCAGGTGGCTATCAGGGGAAATGGTCCGTGATCATCCACCCGGACGACTCGAAAGAGTTCACTGTCCTGGGAACCATGAAAGATCCGACGCGGTTCCCCCAGAGAATCCGGGTTGCAGCTTGGGCTCTCTTCGAGGAGAGAACCTACGGTCGCTTCGTGATCGAGCTTGACCGGGAATCCGGCAGCGTGACGATCGAGCGGGAGAACGGAGGCAATCAGGGAACGAGAACATCGACTGGCGGGGAGCAAGGGCGTGAGACTTCCAGCGATGTGCTGGTGATCGTTCCGTGTGGTCGAAACAAGGTCTGGGATAACGACCCCGACCGAGGTCCGGTCCAAGCTAAGGACGCTTACACGAGCCGGTACTTCACGACCAATCGAGCTTACGCAGAGAAGTTTGGTTCCCGCTGGGTGATCTTGAGTGCGAAGTACGGGTTCATCCGTCCCGATTTCCAGATTCCTGGTCCTTACAACGTATCGTTCAAAGACCCAGCGACAAAGCCCGTAGAGGCTGTCACTTTGATCGACCAGATCAAGGAACTGGGGCTCGGAGAGGCACAGAGGGTCATCGGTCTCGGTGGCAAGGAGTACCTGGCGATGATCAAGGAGGCGTTTGCTCCCTTTGGTTGCCCACTTCGCTTTCCATTCGCTGGGCTGCCGATCGAAGAGATGATTCAGGCGACCAAGAAGGCTATTGAGTCGGGCAACCCCTGGGGAGGGAGTTCTCCAGGGCTTACGCACCAGGATAAGCAGGCTCGGCGCTCTGGGTAAACTTGGCTTGCCTCTCCTGTACAGTCGGGCTGGCCAGGAATCGAACGCCTTCTGTAGTATCGATCGTCAGGATCACACGACCTCTTCAGGGACGTCCGCGCCATGACCGTCAGCCTCGACACCTCGTCCTCTCCTACCCTCCACGATCCGGCCTCGCTCCTCGACTACTTCACCGAGTTGGCGGACCCCCGGCGCGAGCAGGGGCGATTCCACCGACTCGACGAGATCATCTTCATATCCATCTGCGCCGTCACCTGCGGCGCCGATAGCTGGGAAGAGATCGCCAGCTACGCCCACTCCAAGATCGACTGGCTCCAGACCGTCCTCACCTTGCCCGGCGGCGTCCCCTCGCACGACACCTTCCGACGTGTCTTCTGCCTCCTCGACCCGCTGGCCTTCCAGGAGTGTTTCTACGCCTGGATGACGGCCGTGATGAACCGCCGGGGCTTGACCCCCGTCCCCCTCGATCCGCCGGAACTCAAGCCGGTGGCCATCGACGGCAAGTGCCAGCGCGGTTCGGCGCGGCGCACCGTCGGTCAATCGGCCCTGCACGTCGTCAGCGCCTGGTCAGTGGAGAATCACCTGACCTTGGGCCAAGTGGCC
>JBAUOX010001156.1:0-5373 GCA_049579985.1 Isosphaeraceae bacterium
GGCGAATCGCGCCGACAGGTTAGGGAGTCTCTCGGGGCGGGAGAGGCCGAGGATCGGCACGAGCTCGGCGCGGGTGGGCTCGGTATGGTGCTTCGCCAGGTAGGCGAGGGCCTGCGAGCGGGAGCCACGCGCGGCGAGTTGGCCCCGGTCGACCCCGTACCGGCGCACACCGCCTCGATCACCCGGGCGAGACCCAACCCGCGAAGCAGGCGCCGCTCCCGGCGCAGGTCGCGATGGGCCTGACCTGAGAAACCGACGTTCCCTTGGTGACCATCAACGGCCCGATCCTGATGAGGCCGGAGCGTTCGCAGCGCAGCGGATGAATTCCTGCAGGTCTCGATCGGCTTGGGCCGCCAACCGATGTCCCGCATTCCGGTACGCCTGCTGACGATAAGTGAGGAACTGTTCCGACCACGGGACGTGTGGTTCGAACGACTCCACGAATTGCGCTACCGTGGCCGGGCCGAGCTCCTCCGCAATGACGCAAGCCGTGGTGCGCCGATTTTCATCGGCAGAATAGGCGGCGAAGGGTTCGCCGAACGCCTGCAACAGCTTGGGGGCCTGTCTTGGATCCGCCTTGGCCACCCGGATCGCCGCGTCGAATGTCTTCACGCGTATATGGTCCAGTACCCAGGGATCGCTGCGCAATCGCCGGAGCGCCGTCGCCAGTCGTTCACCGGACTCGCTGAATTTCCGCTGCCTCCAGGCGAGAATCCCTTGGAGCGCTTCCGCTTCGGTAGGCAGGTGATTGCGAAGTTGTTCTATCAGCGGTTCAGCCTTGCTGTTCCCCGATTCGGCATAGAGGTGGGCGATCACAGCCAGTTCGGTGAGGCACGGCGCGGAATGCGGCAAACTTTCCCAGGCAACCAACATTCCCCGAGCGTCCTTTGCAACGTACCGTTCGAGGACGTTGTCGTATGCTCCCTCGTTCAATGCGAGGTCATCTGCGGAGAGTTTCTTCCCACCAGGGACCACCGCATCCCATTGACGGCCCAGCGCCACCGCTTTCCAATCGACGGTGCCGCCACTCACCGGAGGCCTGTAGTCGCCGATCTCGACTGATTGACGGCACAAGGCCCCGGTGGCATCCCAGTCGGTGCGTCCCAACGTTCTCGCGAAGCCGTACTCGATTTCGTTATGGTCATCGGTGTTGATCGCGGCAAAGTCCCCGCCGATGAAATGATCGACCAGCGCCGCACCGCCGACATAATGGGAGAACATCCCCTCCAGATCGGCGGTGTGCCAGGCACAGGGCAAAGCGGAGGCGAAGGGCTCAGCCGCCACCTTGCTTCGCAGCACAGGAACCGAGTATGCCGGTCTTTGTTGGGAACCGACCAGAACCAAGTCCCCAAGCTTGCTCTGCCACACCTCGACGTGCGGGAATACGGATTTGAAAGTGGCCAATACAGTTCGCATCGTGCGCCGGTCAATTTCATAGGCCTGGACCCACTGGACGAACATCCCTCCGTCGTTCAGGCGATCGAGGCCGGCAAGATAGAATTCCCGGGTGAAAAGATTGGCGATTCCATTGCGGTAAGGGTTGGAAGGCTCGCAGACAATCAGGTCGTAACGCCCGGCGGTCGTCAGCAGCACTTCCCGTGCGTCGTTGAAGATCAGTCGTACCTTGGGGTTCGCCAGGACGTCGCGATTGACCTCGCGGCATCGGGTCGCCATTTCCCGGACCGCTGGCTCCAACTCGACGACATCGACGTGCTCGATCGGCGGTACTTCCGCCAGCCAACCGGCTGTCTCTCCCGTTCCCAGGCCGACAACAAGTGCGGTTCGCGGCTGAGGATGGAGCGCGCCGCCGATAAGGCCCAGCATGATCTGCGTGCCCACGTCTTGGATGGCGTTGCCGTCGCACATGCCATTGACGTAGAACGCCAGAGCGTCCGAGCCGACGATGGCAACGCTCGATTCGACGCCGTCTTCCTCCCAAAGGACCGAGCGTCGAATCTCGTTTTCCCAATCGTGCAAGTCGTTGGGGTCCGTGAGCATTCTCATCCGCGCGACGCGTCCCGCCCCCACGGCGCCGTGCCGCCAGACGGCAGTCGGGCCCGGATAGGCGATCATACCGGCGGCGACGATCCCGGCTCCCACGGTCGCGATCGCCCAAACCCGACGTCTTGCCAGTTGCCAGGCGTAAGCGAAGACGGAAACGCCGAGGACCGCCAAAAGGGCCGCGACCGAGCGCCAGACGCCCGGCGCGGAGAGCAGAGGCAAGAAGCCGAATCCACCGGCCAGGGACCCGCAAATTGCTCCCACGGTGTTCCAGCTACATGCGAGCCCAAGGTGCTTGCCGACGTCTTTGTCGCCCTGGCCCAGCAGGCCGATGAGCAGGGAGAATTGGAGTCCACTGACAAAGGCTGCGGGTAAGATTACGACTGACGCGATCACGGCCCAGCCCCCCACTTCGCCCAAGAAATGCGATGTGTTGGCCTCACGAAGCGTGGCTGCCAGAATCGCCAGGCGATCGCCCAAGGCGAAGGGAACCGCGATGCAGCACGCCTCCAGGACGCTAGTGAAGGCGAGACCGTGGAGCGAGAGCGGCGCGCGCCGGAAGAACATGGCATAGGCCGCCGCGCCCAGCCCGATGCCCGTCAATACCACCGCGAGTATCAACCCGAACGTGAAGGTGGTCCCGCCGAGAATCGGGCAAAGCATGCGGTACCAAACGAGTTCCATGAGGAAGAACGCGAAGCCTACGATACCGGCCACGCCATAGACGATGTACGCCGGGAACGAGGGCGGGCGAACTTGTTCGTTCGCAGTGCGCGTTTTCGTTCTCGCCGCATTCCTCGCAATCTGGCGCATCGACGCCGGACCGCCGCGGCGAACGGCGTAGCGTGAGAGCGCCAGCGCGGACAGTGCAGTGCCTATGTTGATGAGACATGCCAGCCAAAGCGTTTTCCGCGTGCCGAAGAACTCCAGGGCAAAGAACGTGCTGCCCAGCGCTCCCACCACCGCCCCCAGCGTGTTCACGCCGTAAAGCAGTGCGGCACCGCGACGCTGGCGATCCTCGCAAACCGTCGCCGCACGGACCGCCGCCGGCAAGGTCCCACCCATCAGAAACGTGGGAATGCCGAGAACGAGTGCCGAAATCGCCAGCCGCACGGCGGTGGCCACCGGAAAGCCAAGCGCAAGCTGCCCTCCCATGGAAATATAAAGGCCATGCAACACGTCGATCACCAAAGGACTCAAGGCGGCCGCCAGAGCGATCGAGAGTTCCAGCAGGGCGTACAAGGCCAACGGGCTCCTGGCGCGATCCGCCCGTTTCCCCAACACGGCATTGCCTATGCCCAGTCCCCCCATGAACACAGCCAACACGGCGGACGATGCAGCGGTGGAGGCACCGAACACCAGCCGGAATTCACGGAACCAAGACGCTTGAAAGATTAGCGCGCACACCCCCGACAAGAACAGCAGCCCGGCGACGGGTACCAGCGCTGCGTGTTGCACGGGTGGACTGGCCGACAGCGCGGGTACTTGCCGTGTGGCAACGGCCCCCAGACGCGTCATCGGCATATTGCAGACCGTTTGTCCGCGGTTCTCCTTTGCCATTGAACCACCCTTCTCGAATCGCTAATCCAAAATCGTTCAAGCCAAGGGGATCGTCGCAACCGATAACAGGCTGGGGAGCAGTGAGAAGGTCGGCTGGCCGGCAAAGTGAGCTTCGAGGGCGGCGGCCAGGAGTGCGATGACGTTGCACCCTGCCGGCGTGTCTCAATCAAGGTGAGCAATGGGAATGCGTGGTACGGACGGCAAAGACTGTGAATCCCGCCGCGACGATCGCCCACAACCAAGCCTTTTGCTCGCCCTCCTTGGTCGGCGTTTCGTCGCCGCTCAGGTGCGGTTGCTTCCGCAACGTCTGATCGCCTGTGCCTCCGGCGGCTGACGGGCAATCAATTCCTCGGCAATCTCCAGCAACATGTCTTACACGTAGCCGAAGAAGCCTTTCGTGACCAGATCAGTTTTCCGAAAGCCTTACTTGCTGTCAGCCTGCAAGCCGGCAACGGTTCACCGAACGGACACAATGCTTCACTCGACGTACTCTTGATCTCAAAATAGGTTCTCACGCACTTTCGTTGGCTGTCGAGCCGGGCAAGTCGTCGCGGCCTTCCTCCTTGCCGCCAGTGGGCAATGGTCCACCCCCAGCAAGCCGGTAGAACTCCAGAGTAAGATTAACGCGAACCCGGCCGAATTGCCGACCTATTTCAATGCTAGGGTTCTGCTGTTTGACTTCTTCCCGTCGTGTTGCAGACTGAATGCCAGAGTGTCCCCAACTAGGAATCCCCAATGCACTCTCGCAAGTCTCGGCGTGCTCTCGATCTGGATCTGCGGACGAATAGCCTGGAGTCGCGTCGACTGCTGGCGACTCCGACTGCGACTGTGGCCATGTATCATCGCACCGCGGTCCTAACCAAAACTGCTCTGGTCCTCGGTCCCGACCAGTACATCATAGGGCCCGGTCCCACGCTCTCCGCCAAGGTCACTCTGACCAAGCCGCTGCCCGTACATCAGGCCACAGGGTGGAACTTCACAACCAATAGCTTCGCTCCCGGCAGTATGCATACCATTAAGGCGGGCACCAAGGTGACCTTTAACTACGGGCCATTACAAGCCCACTTGCTGGCTAAAATCGAGGCCAGGTACGCGGCCCCAGCGCCGCATCATTGATCGTGATCCGAGCCGAACAACTCTCGGAATCATGCCACATTGGGGTGCCGGGGGGCAGCTCGCCTCTCGAGCACACCCAAATTGGAGCACGATCATGATTCGAGTGCGACTAGTGCACGACCGAGAATCAGCGCCGACCGAGTGAGTTCCGGCAGAAGTGGACGATCATCGATCACGATGGTACCGAGCATACAGTCATGACGGACGCGGAATGGGGAGATTTCGATCAACGAGACGACAAAGGGCTAAGAAACCGCCGGAAGGCGTAGTGTGGGACATCGAAGCCCATCCGAAATACAGACGCCTCTAACCCCAGCGCGGCCTATCGGCCGCGCTGGGGTTCCATGATCTTCATGTCTTCCTGAATCATCTCCGAGGTTTGGTGCCACGACCCCGTGCTTCGGTCGGGGAAGGCTAGCGCAGACCAGCTCACCGCAAAGGTTTACCATCTGGTCGGTTGCGCTACCATGGCCGATCCTACCAGGACGACTGGTTCTCTTAGCCCTGTGTCGTGTCGTTGCTTTGAATCGCATCCCGGATCATGCCGGCATCGACATAGAACTCGCCGGCAAGCGAGTTCGTGAGGGCCTCGACGTGAGGGAGTTCGATTTCGGCGACGAGGTCGACGTCCTGCGTGGCGCGGGGGATCCCGTAGAGGGAACTTGCGAGGGAGCCTGCGACCACGTAGCGGATGAC
>JBAUOX010001157.1:0-2197 GCA_049579985.1 Isosphaeraceae bacterium
CGCAACCCCCTGGAGGCCGGGTTGGTGACCGAACCGTGGCAGTATGCCTGGTCGAGCTGCCGGGCGTACGCCTCCGGGGCCGCCGACCCGTTGCTGGCGGAAAACTCGTTCTACCTGGAATGGGGCGGAGACGACGCCAGCCGCCAACGGCGTTGGCGTGAGTTCCTCACGCAGGTGGATCCGAAGGAGCAGTCGATCCGGCGTGCGGACTGGGTGGTAGGTGATGAGTCGTTCCAGCAGCGGCTGCAGGGTCAGCAGGGTAGAGCCGTGCAACGGCGGCGTGGTCGGCCACCCAAGTCCGGGGCGCAGGTGGCCAGTATTTCGTCGTAAAGTGCTCGGAACACAAGTTTAATATACAGTGTCACCTTCCTCGCGTCGCTCGGCCAGCCGAAGGTAGTAGGGAAGCACGACGCTGACTTGCAGCTCCGGCATAGTGCCCTTATCCTTCGATTTCAGGACATGATGAGCTGGAACTGATCAGCGACCCCATTCTGGCGGGCGTATTCCCAGAGCGCGCTCACATACGGCTCGGTCACGTCGGTTGCCGCCATGCCCATCGGGAAAGAGACGTGAGCGACGACTCGTCTCTTCTTTTGAAAGATGTCAGCGCGTACCTGCCCGCGGGGTTCGCTGACGAAGGTCGTAAGGTATTCGCCGAACACGCTTCCGACCTCGGCCACGTACTTCTCGTCTTTCTGGAACGGCATGAATTCGCCTCGGCTTGGATGCGGCACTCTCCACGGGTTAGCCTACCGTATTAGCCCCCGCCGGACAATCTTCCCTGAAACGACCCCGTACGGGGGGTTACGCCAGAGCCGGCGCGATGCCGTCGGGCGTTACGAGAAAGGGCCGGGGGGTAATGGGATAGCTCGACGTGCGATGATCCTTGCGCAATTGGCGCTCGATCCGCTGCTTGGGGCGGCGCCGGTCGGAATAGACAACGAGGGTATCTCGATCCGGGATGCCGGCCCTAAACGGGCTCCCGAGGGGGCCGCAGAACAGCCGGTGCAGGTCGGGATGGAGGAGTCGGCTCGACGCCAACCCGTCGCTGGTTGCGATTACGATCACGCGCCCCCCGTCCCGCTGCCGCGCCCCTTCCAGCTTGGTCGGCCAGGCGAGCCGGCACAGGTTTGCGACGGCCACTTGGTGGAGGGCCTGAGCATTCGTCTGCCAGCGGTCCGCGTCCGCGGTGGTCACGAACCGGAAAATGTCATTGCTCCGGAGGGCGTAACAGATCACCACATCGGCGAGCCATTCACTCACGAGCGAACACCGGTTGGCGGAATCGGAATCGAGGTAGCTGCGAGGCTTCAAAAGGGGGAGCAGGCGAGCTTGCGCCTCTTCCCAGGATTCCTCCCCCAGCGGCAGATCCATGGATTGACCCAGGCTCTGGACGAAATGGTGGATGATTTGGACCCGACGGGCAGGAGCCGCGCGAACCTCACGATGGAGGTTGCTCAGAAACACGACGCGGTTGCGACCGCGGATCCCTTTCTCGTCGTGTTGGAAGTCTTGCTCGGGATGTCGTTGCCGCAACAGCTCCAGCACCTCGTTGGTCAGTTGTCGCAGGGCCAGTTCTTCGTCGCGCGTAATCTCCAGGGTCGCCAGCAAGTGCTCAAAGCTCGGGTTCCAGATGTGGCGCTCCGCCGCCGGGACCTGGCTGCTGGCGAACAGCACCACATCACCGCCCGCGATAAGCCAGTAATGGCCTCCTTCGCCTTCCTTGAGCACATCGGCCTTCACGCCGTAATGGCGCAGCGTCGGATCGCGGCGGACGTCGCACCCCTGTAAATGCGGGAGCGCCTGGCTGAGGAGCTGGGGAAGTTCCTCAGCAAGTCGGTCAGTGTCCACGCTCAGCGGCATCATGGAAATCCACAGCCCGACATCGTCCCGGTCATGGGGACCGAATCCACAGGAGCGTGCATCGTCTTTTTGGACTTGGTCCCAGTAGGCTGGGTACTCAAGCCGGTAGACTCCTGCCGGATGAAGGAATTTCTTGCAAGGGGTCGGGAACATGAGCATCTGTAGGAGAAGGAGGAGCGAACATTCGTCGTTGCCTCATGCGGGGAAACTGAAGCCTCCTCGATGCCGGAGACAGGACGTGAACCTGCACGAGCATGGTTAGCTCACCAGCCCCTCAAGCTGGCGCGTCTGCCAATTCCGCCACTCCGATTCGGGGAAGTTACCTCCGCGCTGC
>JBAUOX010001158.1:0-4175 GCA_049579985.1 Isosphaeraceae bacterium
CGCAACCCCCTGGAGGCCGGGTTGGTGACCGAACCGTGGCAGTATGCCTGGTCGAGCTGCCGGGCGTACGCCTCCGGGGCCGCCGACCCGTTGCTGGCGGAAAACTCGTTCTACCTGGAATGGGGCGAAGACGACGCCAGCCGCCAACGGCGTTGGCGTGAGTTCCTCACGCAGGAGGATCCGAAGGAGCAGTCGATCCGGCGTGCGGACTGGGTGGTAGGTGATGAGTCGTTCCAGAAGCGGCTGCAGGGTCATCAGGGTAGAGCCGTGCAACGGCGGCGTGGTCGGCCACCCAAGTCCGGGGGGCAGGTGGCTGGTATTTCGCCGTAAAGTGCTCAGAACACAAGTTTAATATACAGTGTCACCTTCGCCGCTGTGTCACCTTCGCCGCTTCAAACGGAAGCCGAAGTGGCGGCGTTGCGTTGCTGCGTCAATCGCGGTCGACCATGCGGCGATCCTCACTGGGTCACGGACACGGCCAAGCGATTGGGGCTGGAATGCACGGTTCGGCCCCGTGGAAGACCGAAGAAACAATCGTAGGCTTGCCACGGTTACTTGGACTCTCTGAGTTCTCCAGATTTGGTGGCTGTCACCTTTTACCCGCCGGGCGAAACCGCGACGGCCGTGGGATACCAGCCGGTGGGGATGAAGCCCTTCACCCCGCTGCGCGACGGCGTGGCGATGTCGATCACGGCCACGCAGTTGTTGTCGGCGTTGGCGACGAAAAGGGTCTTACCCTCGGGTGCGATGGCCAGGGCGTCAGGTGTCGAACCTTCCGGTGCCCGGGGGAAGAGGGCCGTGTGCATCGTCTCGGTGACGATTCCGCGGCGGGTGTCGATCACCGCGACGGTGTCGCTCGACGCGCAGGCGACGAAGAGCCGGTCATCCGAGGGGTGGCCGGCAAGCTGGTTGGGGTGCTCGCCCACGGCGATCCGCGCGGTTGTACGCAGGTCGGACGGATCGACGACGTGGATCGCGCGACCGGCCCAGTCTGAGACGTAGAGAAGGTTGCCGTTGCGCGCCAGTACCACGTCGTAGGGGCGGCCGCCGACCGAGGCCGACTTGAGCTCTTGCTCGGCCTCGAGATCGAGCGCCGTGATGATTCCGTAGTCGATATCGAGCGCGTACAGCACCTTGCGCCGCAGGTCGAGGGCCAGCCCGCTGCGGAAGTGGCTCTTGCCCCGGATCGCTCCCCCCCTGCCATCGCCCCTGGGGTCAGTTCCCTTGCGGGTCAGCTTTGGGCCGTCGAGCTCGAACCTGTGAACGATGTTTCCTCCGCCTCCGGACCACCAGATGCGATCGAACCGGGGCGAGGCCGCCAGCCCGAACCAGCTTTCGCGGACGGCCTGGCGGTCGACGACCGCTCTCTTCCCCAGGTCGATCAACGATAGCTCATGAGCGTTGTAGCCGCTGGTGGCGACCAGAACGTGCCGGCTGTCGGGTAAGGGCAGGATGTTCAGAGGAAGGTCCGCGACTGGCACCTGTTCACCGACCGGTGAGACCGTCCAGCCGTTGGGCAGGAGAAAAGCCCGTTTTGGCGGCCCCCGCGTGACGGGGCGCCTCCTGGGCTCTGAAGGCGGCCAGCGAGGTCAAGGAGGCGGTCACAAGCGCGATCAAGCCGGTTCGTCTGAGCATCGGTCCGCTCTCGCAAAGGACTGCGGCGGATACCCCGGATCAACTTGCCATGGTGACGTACGTGAAGCGTCGCGTCCAATGAGTTTTTCGTGGGGGCCACCGCAAACTGAGTGGATGGACTGTTCTTCTTGCCGTGCGGCCGTGCGGCCTGGAGAGCTACAGGACGCCTTGACCATTTTTCTCAAATTCGCGAAAATTCCAAGCGATGATCGAAACGTGCCACGGATGGGGCTAAGGGGGGGGCAGAATGCCCACGACAGACATCATTTTCTATCAGGAAGAGGACGGGATAGTCCCCATCGTGGATTGGCTCGATGGGCTGCCGGACAAGGCTCGAGTCAAGTGCCTCGCCCGATTGGGGCGGCTCGAAGAGTCGGGCCACGATATACGTCGTCCCGAGGCGGACCTGCTTCGGGACGGGATTTACGAGTTGCGGATAGGGCTCCAGGGCATCAACTACCGCGTCCTTTACTTCTTCCACGGCAAAGAGGCGGCGGTCGTCTCCCACGGGCTGACCAAGAAGCGGCGGGTTCCCCCGGGGCTTACGCATCACAATAGCGACGTTGGGTTACATGGGAAGTTTCGTGTCCCGAGCAAACCCAGACTTTTGCCGTACAGTCTTGCGACTTTCCGATAGTGTTGTGACCAATACAGCGCATTGCTATTCACTGCACATCATATGAATATCTTGTATTTTCCATGAAAACCCTCAAAAACGCAGGAAAAAGTGGTGCGTAAGCCCTGCGGGTTCCCCCGGGCGAGATCGACCAGGCGATTGAGCGGAAGAAGAAGTTCGAAGCCAACCCTGAGCAGCACACGTTTCGACCGGAGTAATTCAGACAGGAGTATTTGCACGATGGGACGGAAAAGCCGATTCGCCTCCAAGGCCCTTGAGTTTGCGTATGACCGCTACGTCGGCAATGACAAGGCGAAGGCCGAAGCCTTCGAAGCCGAGTTGGCCAACGCCGACGTGGCCCGGAAGATTTACGACCTTCGTACCAAAGCGGGGCTGACTCAGAGCGGGCTTGCCAAGCTCGTGGGGACGTCCACGTCGGTCATCAGTCGGCTCGAAGATGCGGAATACGAGGGCCACTCCCTCGCGATGCTCAGGCGGGTTGCCTCTGCCCTCAACAAAAGGGTGGAAATCCGCTTCGTCTCTGTCAAAGCAGCGGCGCCCTCGGCATCGTGATGAAGTGCCGAGGGCGCTCCGCTGCCCTTTTTTTCAATCACCCGCTTCAAGGCTGGGATGAAGCGGCGTAGCTCACCTCGAGGGTGCGCAACAAGGTTCCGCGTTTGGCTGTTGAACGCGCGGTTCGCGTGACCTTCCGTCGTCGGATCGTGTTCTTCTCAACCGCCACGCTGCCGATGGTCGTGAGGTAGCCGTCACGGAACCCGGCGAAGGTGGTTTCCGGTGAAGGGGATTTTTCGGCGGCATCCGGCGGCTTGCCGTCATGGCAGAGAAAGGCGACGATGTCCATCCCGGATGGCACGTCAGCAGCCGGAGAGGGTTTTCGTAGCGTGCCTTCACGCCTTGGGCTTCGGTCTCCTCGACCTCGCCGACGTCACAAAGTGTCGCGATCCGCAATAGCGGAAGATGACCCGCCAGGAGCCGCTGTGGATCTGATGTCCCTTTTGCCTTCCTGCGACTACACCTCGCGCATGATCCGGACAATCTGCCGGGCGACAGCAACGGCCTGCGTGGCCTCGTCCTCGCTGGCATTCTCTCCGCGATGAATTATGGCGTTGCGCTTGCTGTAACTGGCAGACAGGCGTTGCCAGAAGTCACCGGGCTCCCGGAACAGCGACCGATTCGCGACGAGGTGCATCCCGGCGCTCATCTTGTTACGCAGCTTGAAATCCAAGCCCTTGAAGAAGTCGCGGGCCTCGCCCCACTCGTCCAATAAGGCGGCATCGACCAAGGCGCCATACCGCCGGTTGAACACGCTGTCGATGGTACTCCAGCAGAATAGCACGGTCTCCCGGAACCTGCCTTGATGGAGCGCCCTTTCCGCGTCCAGTAAGAACAGATCGGCCACGTCGGGGTCGTTGCCGCTTGCGAGTCCATCGCGGACGGCCTGAGTCGTCTGCTCCAAAGTAAGCACGGCGGGCTGCGGCCCGACCGCTTCCTATTCGAGGGGCGCGGTCCACTACGCAGGAGGGGCCGCCCCGGTCGCTGCGAACTGAAATGGGCTCACCTGTGCCCGGGTCAATTCCGTGATGTCTGCCTGCCTGCTCACAGAGCGATACCACCGCAGCAAGCGATTGATCCTCCGCAGGAGCTGTTCGCCGCACCGGACTCGCCGTTTGTGGATCTCGTCGAGGTCTGCACTCTCCACGGGGGTGAAGTGGGTCCGCACGGAAGTACACGGTACTGTTCCTTCCAGTAGGAGAGGCGCGACAACCTGCACTACTTCCCCCGCCTGGGACGTCTGATAATCCCCCTCGGCCAGCCGAAGGTAGTAGGGAAGCACGACGCTGACTTGCAGCTCCGGCATAGTGCCCTTATCCTTCGATTTCAGGACATGATGAGCTGGAACTGA
>JBAUOX010001159.1:0-7476 GCA_049579985.1 Isosphaeraceae bacterium
AATGGCGGTGGTCAAGCTTGTGGCAACGCTGTCATCCTACGGGAGAAGAGCGGTCGTTGTTGGCGGCGTGGCCGATCGATATGCCGGCGAATTGGCTCGAGCGGGTCAATCAAACCGACGACGCGCACGAACTGGAAGCGCTTCGCCAGAGCGTGCAACGAGGCCGCCCCTTTGGCCAGCCGGAATGGCAGAAGGAAATCGCGAAACGTTTGGGCCTAGAGTCAGCCTATCGTCCCACGGGTCGCCCGCGAAAGGTGGGCCGAAATCAAAATGCCTCGCCCGGGTGAAGATCGCTCAAACGTCGGCGGGGCCGCCCAGTTTCAATATCGGACCTGTCCCGCTTTCAAGTGGCCTCTTGCAGAAAATCATCAGAGAAGGTACAGAGAGCGGGTCTCGGTCCAGGCATGGCGGCATTCTTTCCTTGCCGGGATTTTTGGGGAGTCCACCTCCTTCTACCAAAAGTCCGCCGAAACAACGACGTTATTTGTGAAACGGACCACTAAGGCCGACGGCTCTGCGGCGGGCTATAAAGAGAAATCAGGTACCCCTTTACTTCGAGAGCGGTGCAAGGAAGGTCGCAGCCGGCAGGCGAGAGCTCACGATCAGGCCGGGCAAGGTCAAGGTGGAGGAAAGCATAGCTCCATAGCGGCGAGGAAGTATTAAGCCCGCATGCATTTACGAAGACAATCGACTGCCTGGTGCTGCTCGGCGTATCTTCTTGGCAAGTGTTTTGCCGGCCATAACAATGAAGAAAGGCCCTCGTATCGCTTGGAACGGTGGACAGAGCGGTACCCAAAGGAGCTGCCATGGTCGCGAGAATCGCGTTTTTCAACCAGAAGGGCGGCGTCGGGAAAACGACGACCGTCCTCAACCTCGGATGGGCGCTTGCCAACAAGGGTAAGCGGGTCATCCTGGTTGACTGCGATCTCCAGTGCAGCCTGACCGGCATCGTCACCGGCTTCAAGGAAGCCACCGAACTGGAGGATCTGTACCGGGCTGGTGGCGTCAACACAATTCTGGAAGGCTTGGCTCCCGCGTTTGAATCGCGGCTGACCCCGATCAAGGCGGTCGAGTGCCTGAAGATCCCCGGCCCGCCCGGTTTTTTCCTGTTGCCTGGACATATCGGACTTGGTGAATATGAAGTGACGCTCAGCAACGCCCAGGAGCTGGCTGGTTCGCTTGTGACGCTCCAGAACATTCCCGGATCGATCAACTACCTGCTCGACATCACCGCCGCCAAGTACGATGCGGATTTCGTGCTGCTCGATATGAGCCCGTCGCTGGGAGCGCTGAATCAAAACTTGCTGATGACTAGCGATTTTTTCATCATTCCGATGACCCCGGATTCGCTCTCTGCGATGGCCATTGAGTCCGCGGCCAGGATTTTGCCAAAGTGGTCGGCATGGGCGAGGAAGGCCCAGCAACACAGCCTGTTGCAAAGTTCCGTTTACCCATTCCCTCAGAAGGTCTCCCGCTTCCTCGGTAACGTGATTCAGCGGTTCCGGATTTATGGCGGACGGCCGTCAAGAACCCAAGAGCAAATGGCGAACGAGATTCAGCAACGCATTCTGAAGGAACTGGTCCCCACGCTCCGCAGGTCAGGGATGCTTCTCCCGGATGAGCGGTACAATCGCGCTCATGCACCGCTTGGAACGTCGCTCATGCAAATCCCGGAACTACAGGCGATCATCACGCTGTCGCAAACACAGCATGTCCCGCTCTTCAGTTTGACTGACGATCAGATCGCGCAGAGTGGGGTAACGCCTCCGCCGCTCAAGGCGACTCTCGAGGCGGCCACGAAGGCTTACTTTGATGGGGCGGATAAGGTCATTGAGCTGACCTCGTGATTAGCCATGCAAACGGCCTTGGATGATTTCCGTGCGAGTATTGCGCGCGTGCGGCATCTGCCGATCATGCATGCGCATCTCGTCGCGACATTTCTGCCCCCGCCGGTTGCCGGGCTCGACATCGACGACTTGCTGCGATCTCAGGTCGTGATGACAGTCAGCGCCTTGGACTATTACGTCCATGAGCTTACTCGCCTGGGGATGATCGAGGTTTTGGAAGGCAAGAGGCCGGTCATTCCCCCATTCGAGAAATATCAGGTTTCGCTGGATGCGGCCAAGAGTGGGATCCTGGCTCCAGGCACCAGCGCATGGCTTGATACCGAAATCAGGACAAAACACGGATTCTTGTCCTTTCAAAAATACGACAAAATTGCCGACGCGATTCGGCTATTCTCCGCCGCTGCTCTCTGGACCGATGTGGCTGCTCATTTAGGGGTGCAGCCCGTCGATATTAAACTAGAGCTTGAGCTGCTTGTTCAACGGCGGAACAAGATTGCACACGAAGCTGATCTCGATCCCAGCTTTCCCGGAGTGAGGTGGCCTATTACGGCAGCGCAAGCTACTCGAGCAACAGATTTTGTCGAGAGTATTTGCGAGACTATCCATCTGGTTATCGTGTAGCAGACAGACTTCTCGATCGTTGCCGGTCTGCTTCTTCACCGCCCTTGCCGACCCGACACCCACAGCGCCAGTCCGGAAGCCACGGCGAAGCTGAAGGCATGGCTCCCGCATGGCATGACGTTCAACCTGCCTGTAAGGCCGCCAAGCGTGGAAAAAAGGCGGCGTAACGCGCTGCAGCCGTCTGAGGGCTGAGGACGCCTTGTTCCTGGCACACCACCCCGCGTTCCTCTGTAGTAACGCGCGTCGGTCCGACACACCGACGCGCGTTGGGGATACGGGCAAGCAAAGCTCCGAGGGCGCGTGTTCCGCGTGCAAAGGCGCAGCCAGACCGACAGAAGCCCCGCTTGGCCCGGAATCGACTCAACGGATTCCTCGGCAGATAGGCCGCCTTTAACCGGTCCTCAACACATCAACATCCGCTGGAAGGCGCAAGGATTGCGATTTCCGAGACCGGAAGCGCAGGGGTCGCGGAACGGATCTTCGACAGATGGTCACGATCGATCGTTGGCTTTTCTCTCTCCGTTTGCTATCTCAAGGCCAACTCCGCTGGTCCCCGAGCAGCAGAGACAGCACGCTTCTGTCGTGCCCCCAATCTGATCACGATTTGCGAGGCGATTCCGCCACCGAGTATCAACAAAGTTGCTCAAAACTCGCCGAATCCGGATCGATTATCTTGACCGCTCACAGCAGCCTCCAGGCATGGCCGGTAGGTGCCCGCAGCTCCAGGTTTTCCTGCACAACCTGCCCGTTGAGGACAACCTTCTCGAACCGGGTGTTGGCTTCCTTCTTGCCGGACTGATTGAAGCGTGGGGCCTTGAAAACCAGGTCGAGTGTCTGCCGTTCACCGGCCGGCCGCGCCGCGTTCACCTTGGGGGCGTGACCGTCATCGATGGGGGCGGATGAAGCCATCCACGTTTCCCGGGTGCCAGAGTGTGGGTGGCGCCATCCTCTCTTCCGCCGATGCGGCGAACAAGGTTGAAAAAACTATAGAAACGGCTCAAGATGTAGCCAAAGCTGAGGGTGGAGTGGAAGCCGCGGCGGGCGCCGAGACTGCCAAAGTTGCTCCACAAACTCCGGTGCCAACTGCTCCACTCCCCGGAAGAATGTACGTTGACCATATTGAACTCTTATCAGGTACAGGACGTGATTTCGTCGTTCCTGGCCGGTCGAGGCCGGAGCTTTTCTCGGCTCGTTTGATGGACGGCAGCTACACGCTGGAAGTTACCTGGACAGAGAGCTTGGGCCCGGGAACGCTCGTGAACCGACTGGCCCAGGTTCAAGAGCTTGCTGGCGGCCCAGGTGGATTCACTCGGATCACGGGCATAGCAAGCTATAACCTTCAGGAACTTATTCAATCAGATCAGTTCAACCGCCAAGAGGCGGCGCAGGCGCTGGGTCAGAAGCTCGGGGGAAGGTGGGTTGTCGATGTGACGCCTCGGCCCAATAGTGCAACGTGGGACATCACTGCGACTCGACTCGGAGACTAGTCATGGACCTTACCCAAAACCGATACTGGCCGTTCAATGTCCTGCCCCTGGAGCGGCAAACGGAGCAGCAACGGCGAGAAATCCGGTTTCTTGAAACAGCCTATCAGGCCGGGTGCAAGCCCTATATGTTCGGTTCCCAGAACTTCGGAGCGGCTGCCAACGGGCGAGCCGGAGAAATCATTGATCGGGGCTGCCGGGGAAAGCACTGGGAAGTGCTTTTGGTGAGCGCCCAGGAGTTGATCGTGTCGGTTCACGTCGATGACTTCGAGTCTGCCGCTGAATCGCTTCTACGCTGGCTCCGTGGCGACGAGGGGGCCGAAATCGTGGAAAACGTTCGAGACCATCTCTTCAGCTCGGCAGTCAGCCCCTCCGGCTTTGTGCTGCACAGTCAGAAGGCATATGCCAGTGGGCCGGATGGGACCATTCACGTTTCGCGGGTACCAGACCTTGGGTGAGGCTCCCTCTGCTCCGAATAGGAGCATGTATCCCGACCGAACGTCACTCCAGCGGTCGAACGCGAATGTTCCGGAATGCCACCGGCCCGTGATCGGCCTGCAGGAGCAGGGGACCGCGGCGGACTTCGGGCAGCCTCCAGGCATGGCCGGTGGGTGCCCGCAGCTCCAGGTTTTCCTGTTGACCGGGTCGCAGCTCAGCACCTTGCCCAGACGCAGGCTGTCGTTGCACAAAAGCGCCGGTGCCGCGGCGCGAAGACCGAAGGTCGCGTTCTCGTAGACTGGCTTCTGCTCCCGGATCGCCGTGGAGAAATTGACAAAATGATCGTATCGCCCGTCGTAGCCTCGGGGGACCACATACTTTTCGGGCCAGCTCTTGTCGGACGTCGCCTTGGCCAGAGGCGGGTCGAGCCGCAAGCTCTCACCCAGTTCCTGCTGCATGGCATTGGCGAATGTGGCGACTGAATTGTATCCCTTGAGCACGTCGTTACGGCTCGGCTGGACGATTCCGGTCCGGTTCAGTGAAAGCTCGGTGAAGCTGACGTTGATGACTCCGTCGCTGCCCACGAAACGGAAGAGTTCATCGCCGCCGCCGTCCTCGAAGTTGCACTGAAGGGCCAGCGTGAAGCTGGGGATGCTTGTCGCTCTCGGGGTAGTCCATGAGCCCCATGATCAGGTCGTAGACGTCGCGGCCATCCTTCCAGTAACGCTGGCCCCCCGCGCCCACGATCCGGGTCGGACCGAGCAAGCCGGTCGCGTGATGGATTCCGGTCAGCAGGTGGACGAACAGATCTCCCGCGACCGCGATTCCGTAATAGTAGTAATTGCGCCAGCGAAAGAAAAGAACGGCGTCGAACGGGCGTTTGGGAGCAGAGCCCAGTCGACCGTCCGGGGCGAGGCGTCGGGCGGGATTGTATATTGCCAGACGCCGATTGGCGAGTTGCGATTGTATCGGGCTTCGACCGAATTGATCGGGCCGATGGCGCCGGCCTTGATCAGCTCGCGGATCTTCTCGTAGATCAAGGAGCTGGCGTACTGGCTGCCAACCTGGAAGATCGCCCCGGTTTCCTTCTCCGCGGCAACCACCTCGGTTCCCTCAGGGATCAGCCGGACCATCGGCTTCTCGCAGTAAACCGCCTTGCCGGCCTTCATCGCGTCGATCGAGATCCGCGAATGCCAGTGGTCGGGCACGCAGATGAAGACGGCATCGACGTCCGGGCGAGCCAGGACCTCGCGGTAATCGACGTGCGCGCCGACCCGGTCGCCGAAGACCTCCCGGGCGTGGACGCGCCGGCCCTCATAGAGGTCCGCAACAGCGACCAGCTCGGTTCCCGGTACTTTGAGCGCTGTCTTGGTGTCAATGAACTTGATAATGCCCATGCCGATGGTTGCGATCCGGATCCGATCGTTGGGGACGGCCGGCCTCGGCTCCGGAAACTCCTCCTCCGGCCAAGCTCGAAGGTGATGCTGCCGCGGGGGGTCGTCATGACCGCGGGCAGGGCGGATGCCAGGGCCGCCGACTTGAGGAACGACCGACGCGAGCCCTCCGCGTGCTGGACGGCGTGATCCTGGACGTGCTCTTGAGTCGACATGAGCTGCCCTCCCGAAGCCGGAATCGTGGACCCGGTCGACCAGGGTTGCTTGTTCCTGCTTACAAGATACGGGCCAGGCATGAGCGCTGGAAGCGGCTACCCAGGAGCTGGAAGTCAAGAGCCCGCGGCGCGAGCCCGAAACCTCTGGCTCGGAGCCGATCGCAAATGGGCGTGGAAGGCAGGCCGGTCAGAGGTCCTGGCCGCCGGCGGTCTTCGTCTCCTGCGCCTGCCTGGCCGGTTCGGCCACCCATGCTTGAGCTGTGGGCCGAGGAATTGCACTTGGTCGTTGAGCACTACCACGGTGAATCGTCGGGGTCCGCCGTCGATGCCGCGCGCCGAGCTGGATGTCCATAACCTGAGAAGCTGGGGCCGCAAATTGTCTAGAAAAGTCCGAGAAACGCGGAGTTCAGGCGGCCTTCAAGGTCACGAAGCGTCGCGTCCCTTACGATCGCTACCACCCGACTTTCCGGGATTTTCAAGCCGCCATCCAGGAGGTTCTCGACGGTTTGTCAACCGAGTACTCCCAGCAACCGGCCTCGTTGATGACGCTGAACTGCCAGCAAATCAACGACGCAGTCCCCGGGTGCGCCGGGTGGACTCGCGGTAGAGACCGAGCGGCGTGGCTTCGTCTACGGGGTCGAAGACGATGAGCGTGCCCTCGACACGCTTTCCTTGCCTGTCGATCAGGCCGTTCATGGCCCCATGCGTCAAAGCGGCAGAAACTCGACCTGGCCGGCCCATTCCTCCGCTTCGCTCGCGGCCCAGATGAGTAGCAGGCTCTCGATGATGACAGAAACTGGAGTGCGCTGGTGGGCAAGAAGCAAACCGTTCATCGGTAGTCCCGCCGCCAGGCGGGTGGAGCCCGCTTCTCTCATGGTGTTGACATCGTGGGAAACCACAATCCAGTTCTCCCGGGCAGCAAAGTCCAGCACCTCGGGTCGCTCCGTGTCGCCAGGCCGAGGTCTCGAAGCCGCGCGAACTCGGCTGCCGGCTCGCGGCGCAGCACGCCCACGGCAATCGCGTCATTCAGATCATTGTCGCCCAGGAAACGCGGCCGGCTCATGGTGCCGCCGAGCCGGGAACCTTGTTGAGCGCGCGGAGCCGTTGCGCCACGGGGCTGGGATTCTGCGCGGCGCGCTGACGCACTTGATCCCAGAGCTGTTCTTGCCGCTCCAGGTATTGATGGACCTCATCCCGATTGGCCAGGTAGTAGGCGATGGCTCCGTACACTTCCTCCAGGCTCAGAGCGGGATAGAGCTGCTGGATGGTTTCCGCGGAGTGGCCTTGCTGGAAGGCGATCACGACGGAGTCGAGAGATACGCCCAGCGGACCAGCCCTTTGAAGGTGGTTTAACAATCTCGTAAGGCATTTGTGCGTCAGGAATTACGACATCTCTCATAAAGATGCGAATTCGGATCAAGAGAGGATTTCATTTATCTGTTGTCCTGTGTTTGGACTGTCAAGACCGATTCGGAAC